>JBAVOD010000319.1:0-6097 GCA_049691735.1 Bacteroidales bacterium | reverse complement strand
CTTGCCGTTTTTTGTGGCGTTCAGATCAACGAATTTTATGTTATAGTTTTTTGCAAGGTCAGTATAACCATAGTTGGTAAATCCGTCCGATGAGTTTACACTGGAGCTTGACTCAGCAATTATGATCTGTCCCTTATATATAGGCTTCAGATACTCAAGGAGGGCGCGCAATGCATCTTTGTGGGTCGCACATAGCTCCTTGTTTGTAACGACCATATTCGGTTTGATAACAAGTTGCTTCGCTTTCAAACCAGTCCTCAGTTCTTTTTCGAAAGGTTTGATCACTTCGAACAACATTTCCTTCCGGTCGGTACCGGTAGTAAAGGCTACAGGACTACGGCCGTCGTTAATAACAGGCTTTGGCCTGGGTTTCATATCCGACGGTTCAGCAGCCATTAAGTCGCTGAAACCGGCAGATAACATTGCTGCTGATCCCAGTCCCATCATTTTAAGGGCATTCCGTCGCCCGATAACTAATTGTTTCTCTGATTCCTTCATGGTTTTATGTTTTTATTTCTTTCTTCTGTATTCCCCTTTCGGCATCAACACTTGTGGCACAAAGGAGGCCGGTAAACTGTCAGTTATCTCTGAGGAGGTTTCATTGACTCGCGTTCTTTTGCATATGCCCTTATAAATTCGGGTGATGGTGCGGCCTTGGGATCCTCAAAGTATTTTTTCATATTATCTGCATTATCAAGCAGCCATTTGGTGAATTCCTGGTTCATTTCCGGCGTGAAACCGCCATCAGCCTGCTGAGCTGTAAATCTGCCCGATATTACCCCTTCATGAGCAAATATATCCTGAACGCGGGTTTTTTCAGAGGTTTCCACGACCCTTTGTGCAAGTTGAGGCGGAATAAATACTACTCCTTCGCGTGTGCCAAGTACGACATCTCCCGGCATAACAGTAACATACCCTACCTGTATCGGACAATTGATCCCTATAACCAGGTTTGAGCTGTTAGCCTGCGGCCTGAAATCACGTACCATTACATTCCATTTCGGATTAACTGCCAGATTGCCGTACAGATCTCTCAGAGTACCCCTGATGACCGCACCGTTCCCTGTCTTGGTCCAGATTGTGGTGCCAAGGTTATCACCTACATGAGAGGCGTCAAGTATGCCTTCACATACATCCGCAACGTAAACATCGCCCTTTTGCAGCTGGTCGATTCCCCAGGTATATTGTCCTCTGCCTCTCCCGTCTTTTGTCCCCTGCTGCTGAACAAGACCGTTCAGATCGGGACGATAAGGAAGAAAATGGATTGTTGAGGCCCTGCCGCAGATAACCACATTCTCCCGCATCATTTTAAATCCGCCGTAATACTGATTGGAATAGGTAGCTCTTCTGAACTCACCGAAGCTTACAGGTCCCTGCTCTCTGGTATCGCTGAGTCCGTTAAGAATCTGCCAGGCTTCCGTAACAGTCACATACCCCATCCTCTGGATAATGTCGTCAGAAACTTTCGGCCTTCCATCCGGAAAGCGTTCACCGTTCCAAAGTGATGTGTAATAAAGCATTTCATCCTTTGTCAGTGAAGTAGGCTGAGCCCCGACTGAAGAGCATAAAATTATCCCGGCCAGTAAGGTAAGGCATAACGAATAATATGGTTTCCCGATTTTCATAGTTTTTCCTCCTGAAGGTTGATTATAAAGTTTTAAATAATTGATTATTAGCAACAATACTTATTTGTAGTCTGAATAACCAGGTTTATCGATCCCAATTTATATTTATAGAATCAAAAAACAATCGATTGCACAATGATTTTTTCAGTTTAGTACAAATATTAACATTTTTTAAGTTTTGACTTGTTCCACCCTGAGTTTCCTGACCCGGGGTACTTTCTGACTCCAGAAGCTGGCAAGCGAGGAAGCAGCTATGTTCATCCAGGTACCGAAAATAAGAGGTGCAAGTGCTGCAGCCGAACTTTTGAGGACGTCGTATGCGAGACCTACCGCAAGCCCGGAATTTTTAAGACCTACCTCGATTGTGAGGGCCCGCACGTCTTCATCACTTAACCGCAAAGCTTTTGACGTTCCGTAACCTAATGCAAATCCTATCAGGTTAAGAGCTATAGAGGCGATGAACAAGGCCGGGCCAATAGTCAGTAATATTGCCTTGTTATGTGCAGCCACAATTACGATATACATCATAATTGCTGCCAGCGACAGTTTTGGGAGAACAATGTCCATCCAGTCTTCGGGACCGTTGGTACGGCGAATTGTTATCATAGTTACCGATACGATAGTGATAGCCCAGGCAACGAGAATCAGTCCGGTCTGTGACGATTTAAACACTTCCGGGAATGGAATAAATATAAGGACCAGACCTGCAATAAAGGTAAAGATTGCAAGCAGGATCATGTTCAGATCCTTCTTTACCCATTCCAGTTTACCGTATAGAATTTTATTGGCTACAATACCCGCAAATATCGGGATCAAAATCATATTGACTATGCTGATCATCATGCTTGTAGCATTGACCTCGATAAGCTGGCCGGCAAACAGCATCATGAGAAGAGGAGTTACCAGGGGTGACAGCAGTGTTGCAAAGGTGGTTACCGTTACGGAGAGGGCAAGGTTTCCTTTGGCAAGATATGTCATCACGTTCGAAGCCACTCCCCCGGGACAGGCACCCACCAGAATGATACCGGCGGCTACTTCAGGCGGAAAATGCCAGACTTTGATAATCAGAAGTGCCGCAAGCGGCATCAGTATAAAGACCATCAATGTACCGGCAATCACTACCAATGGTTTTGATAATTCCTTTACGAAATCCCTGAGATTCAGTTTTGTCCCCATGCCAAACATAATAACCTGTATTGACGGTACAATCAGTTTATTAGTATCAAAACCCCAGTCGGTGAACATTTCCGGGAAGTACAGGGTAAAAGAGACGAATGCAAAGATCTGCAGTGTAAAGAATAATCCTTTGAATTTTTCAGATTTTTGTGCACTTAAAGCCAAAGAAAAGAATAAAGCAAAAAGTACCAGTCCGGATACTGGAAGTACTCCATTTCCGCTGGCAAGCAGCAGGATTTCTGCAATAGCAAGTAAAGCTGCCATCGCAAGATACATTTTCATTGCGCCAGAATTTTTCATATACGATTCGGAGTTATCTGTTTTTTAAGAATTTGATTACAGTTTCTTTTATCTGATCAGGCTGAAGCCCGTATTTACCAAGTAATTCTTCATAAGGTCCGTTGCTGGCGTAGTGATCACCAATACCGATCATTTTCATTCTTACCGGGTATTCCTGGCTGCATATTTCAGCTATGGCGCTGCCCAGCCCACCCGCTATGAAATGCTCCTCAACGGTAACAATATTTCCTGTTTCCCGGGCTGCCGACAGTACAAGTTCACGGTCAAGAGGCTTAATGGTATGGATATCAATCAGGCGAACACTTACTCCAGCTTCTTCAAGCAGCTCTGCTGCAGCAACTGCTTTTGATAGTACCGTACCGGTCCCAATCAGTGCCACATCGCGGCCTTCTTTTAAAACTATACCTTTCCCGAGGATGAATTCAACATCTTCCTTATAAATCACCGGCATTCCGGGGCTTCCTATTTTCAGATAGCACGGGCCCACATGCTTTATCATGGCATGTACTGCCTTTTTAATAGTCACAGGGTCTCCGGGGTTGATAATTGTCACTCCCGGGATAGTCCTTATAATTGCCACATCGTCAATTGAATGGTGCGTGGAGCCCAGCTGATCATATGTAAGGCCGGCACAACGGCCAACGACTTTCACATTCTGATTCATATATCCGAGATCATTCCTGAACATTTCAAAGGGACGTGCCGTAACAAAAGGCGCAATAGCTGCAAAAACAGGGATTTTTCCGGTTGTTGCAAGCCCGCTTGCAAATCCGATGATACCCTGTTCCATAATCCCAAATTCAAAATGCCTGTCAGGGAACTTCGTGCGGAAATCACCAAGTCCTGATCCCGAACTGCTGTCTGCTGAAAGGACGATAATGTTCGGATTATTCCCGGCAGCTTCAATAACAGCCTCTCCGAACGTCTTTCTCGGATCTTTAATTTCGTTAATCATAGTCCGGCGCCCTCCATTTTTACTTTCAATTCTTCCTCTATGTTGTCCAGATCACGATCGGCCTGTTCCAGTTCTTCTTTCTTTGCCTTCCAGTAATGGTAACTGACTTTACCTTCAGCAAAACTGAGTCCTTTTGATTTTATGGTATCAGCTATAATAATCGAAGGTTTGTCTTTTTCAAATGGAGTCTGCTTTACAGTGGTTATAATTGATCCCAGATCGTGACCATCAATAATCCTGACACTCCAGCCGAACGACCTCCATCTTTCGTCAAGAGGTTCATAGCTCATGACCTCTACTGTGGGTCCGCTTATCTGAAGTCTGTTCCTGTCGACAAAAACGATCAGGTTATCAAGCCTGTGCATTGATGCAGCCGAAGCGGCTTCCCAGTTCGAACCCTCAGCAAGTTCCCCGTCGCCCATAAGAACATATACTTTGGCAGGTGATTTGTCAAGACTCAGACCAAGGGCCATTCCCCCTGCGATTGAAAGTCCGTGGCCAAGAGCACCTGTGTTTGTTTCCACTCCCGGAAGCTTATGCATATTCGGGTGACCCGGAATCCTTGAATCAAGGGCTCCGTATGTATCAAGGACAGATTTGTCAAAGAATCCCCGCTCAGCGAGTGCAGCATAAAGGACCAGACATTTATGTCCTGCCGACAGTACAAAACGGTCGCGTTGAGGCCAGTTTGGATTTTCAGGATCAACCCGCAGCACATTGAAATAAAGGGCTGTCAATATTTCAGCAGAAGAGAGTGCCCCACCTACGTGACCAGCCTTCCCGGCCCTGATAAGCCGTACAATATCCCGTCTGATATTAAGTGCTGTATTTTCAAGCTTTAAAATTTCATTGATGTCCATCAGAATCTGCAATTAATCCTACAATTCTTAAACCTGGTGTTTCCCGGCATATTCCACATAGCTTGCAACCTTAGGTTCAGAAGAGGTGCCCGTTTGCCACCTTGCTTCGATCCAGGTCTTTACTATCTGTTTGGCCACTTCGGTTCCGGTGGTAAAAGCGCCAATTGTCAATATGTTGGAATTGTTGCTTTTAATAGCTCTCTCGGCCGAATATGTATCAGCACAAAGGGCCGCATAAATGCCCGGCACCTTGTTTGCAGCGATACTCATACCTATCCCGGTCCCGCAAAGCAGAATGCCTCTGTCAAACGACTTTGCTGCTACTGCTTCTCCCACGGCAAATGCGACCCGTGCATAAATAGGATCTTCACTGCCAAAATCTTTTACCGTAAAGCCCATTTCATTAAGCTGGCCTTTGATAATTTCTTTTAATGTCGCCGCATTTGGATCGCATCCAATGGCAACGGACAGTTTATTCTCCTCTGATAATTGTGTCATTGCAATATTAATTTCTATATGTTTTTACTTGTTATAACTGCGATCGGGTGAATTCAGGGTTTAAATCTAATTACTTTTATCCAATCGCCGAAAAAAACGATATATATGATCGCAATTATAGGATTTTTTACTTAAGAATTGACAGGTTGACGATTGACGGTTGCCGGGGTGCGGGGTGCAGGGTGCGAGGTGCACGCCAACCAAAAGAACTGAAAATCTCAGGCTAAGACGCCAGGAGACACAATTCCGATTGTTTTAAGCCGCACAGATAAAAAATCCAGGAGGGCTATCAGTCACTTGATTATGAAATACCGGAATCTCTTTACAAAAAAGCAGCCTGAGTTATTAACAAATTAACACTTTTCAACAAAAAGAAAAAAGTAGCAAAAAAGGGAAATTTTACATAACATCATTAATGAAAAAACAACTTAACTTTGAATAAATCCTGCCCCGATACCGGGGTACATTATAGACCAAACTGATGAAAAAACGACAAAACCATATCCTCATACTCATGTGCAAAATTTTTAATACCAAAAGAGTATTTTCTCTCGCATTAACTATTATAATATTTTCTGTGGCAAGTGCTCAATCCGATTTTAGATCAGGATATATTATCACCTTGCAAGGAGATACTATTAATGGATTAATCAATTTCAGGGGTGATAAAGCAAATGCAAAGG
>JBAVOD010000318.1:0-8409 GCA_049691735.1 Bacteroidales bacterium | reverse complement strand
ATCTTGCAATACATTAATTCAATGAACGATAAACCTTTAAATCATTTAAAATATGCTATGGCTTCTTAACCGCACAACGCGTTATTTCAATAGTTTATTATAATAGCGCTTCCGCTGCTTGAACATTTTCTCAAAATAGTCAATTTTTATATCCCTGTAATCAAATATTACTGGTCGTTTTTCAGACCGTTGGATTCTGCCTATATACTGAATGAGTTTCCCTTCAAAGGCAAAGGGGTAAACAATGAACAAGCAATCTAAATTATTAATATCAATCCCTTCTCCAAAATATTGGCCGGTTGAAATAACTATTTTAAAATGCCCCTGTTTAATCTGTTCAATTTTACTTTTTCTTGCACTTTCCGGATCGTCCCCATGAATAGTAATGGTTTCATATTTTTCTTTCAGGTAGAGGTTTAGAATATCAACATGAGATTTCCTCTCAGATAATATCAATATAGTTTTAAAACGATCAGCATTTTTCCCAATGTCTTCTAAAATCATTGAATTTCGTTGGGTAGCTTGCTCATGAGAGGGATGGAAACAAAAAAGCCTGAAGCCACGCATTGCGTGGCTGGCTTTTTCGTTGTTAAGCTCTCCCAAAGAGGATCATGAAAATAATCCTCCCTTTTTTTTCATCCGCCAGCGCTGCAAGGCTTTTTCGTTGTTAAGCACTCCAAATGAGGATCATGAATTAATCCCCAAACACAGCTGAACTTGTTCATGCGAGGTGCGACCAAAACCCGCCAATGCCTACTTTTTAAGATTTGATTTAATGTGCAGCGAGTGAAGGACTATTTCTTCGGCCCATTGTCAGTTCTTTATCCTCTGGAAGATGAAGCAAAGGCCGATGAATGGCGAAGGGAAATTGGACTGGAACCACTAAAGGAATACCTGAAAAAAGCAAATATAGAATGCGTCCCATCAACTGAGAAATGATATCAGCATTTCTAATGTCGAATCTATACAATAAGGGGAGTCCGCCTTATAGTAAGGTTCCGAACAAAAAAAATCAGCAAGCAATATTTATTGAGAAGCAAACAGTACCCTGTAAGTTTTGACCACGCCATTATAATTAAATCGCACAACAGCCGTTCCTGTTTTCGATTCCGCCTGCATAACAGCCACTTTTACATCCGGAGTGCTCGCAGATGCCGATACAGCGGATATTCCAGTAATATCAGACTGAACTTTATAAGTAGTCTCAAAAAGATCATAACCTGCTATACCGTTGGCATTTGTTGATCTGACAGGAGTGGCCGGCAGATCTATTTCCTCTCCGTTGACCTTAATACTTACCGTGGGAGCAACCGGACGCACGATTTTCTTTTTGTCCGAGCTGAATCCCAGTCCCACTAAATCAAAAAGACCACCCGGGTCAGTACCTTCAGCAACAAGGAAAATAGCATGCTTTTTGTCCAGGCGGTCAACAAACGCTGAAACGTTTATCGTGAATTTTGAAGTTCCCTGCTGAGAATTTGCAGGTACATTTATTTCACCAATTTTTTTGCCTTTCCATGTATCATTGTCCCATGGCCCATCCAGCCAGACATTGACCTTAAATGCGTTTTTCGTTTTTGGTGTAAGAAAAAGATTAAATGCTGTTTTGTTCCTGGGTCTGGTCCCTTCGAAGGCCTTCAAACCTTTTTTGTCTTTGTCAATCCCTCCAAAACCAAAATACTTGTATCCGATTATGTTACCGTTCTCCACACCCGTAACAGGCATGTTGTTGTCCCATATATCCCACGAATCCTGCTGGCCGCCGGGATTGGAAAGAAAGCAGGCGTATCCGGCGGAGTAATATTGATAGGGATCGAGGCCGTAGATGTTGAAGCCTTCCGAAGTTACTTCAGCTCCGGTATATTCTTTTCCCTGACTATCCATTGCGGTCCATATATTATCTTCTGAATATGGGTCATATCCTCTGATAGTGACTTTTCCGCCTTCTGCCACAGGTTTTTCATCAGATTTGATCGAGACCGGGGCTACCATCGGCTGACGTGCATATCCATATCCCCTTGGAGCCCTGTGATAGAAAACATACCACTGGTCATTTATCAGCTGCAGGCTGCCGTGGGTGTTGTGACCCGAATAACCGGTCTTCAGGGTGGTTCCGTCCTGGCCAGTTACCGGTCCGCGTGAATCAACAAGAACGCCGCCACTTTTCCACGGACCAAGCGGGGAGTCGCCATAAGCGTAGCGTAACGCCGAGTTGGTACTGCTCAGCCCATATTCAGGACCTGAATATCCGCTGTAAACCCATACATATTTATTTCCAATCTTACGAATTGATGCGGCTTCAAAGAAATTGAATGAACCAGGATCTTCTCCCTCATAAACGGCGGGATAGGTTGTTCCCTGGGGGTCTCTTACCACGCCGTATCTGGAACTGGCAGGAATAAAATAGCCAATAGCCCCGGTTCCGGGCCTGAGCGAATACATGGTTTCCTGATCCAGCTGACCTGCTGATGACCTCTGGAATCCCCAGAACCCATACCCTCTGAAACCGATCTCATAATCAGGATCTTTCGGATCATTGATATATTCAATAAATACTGACGGATCGAATCCCATGATACTTCCGGGTAGAGTACTCATCCCATCCTCAGTCATGTTAACCGGAGTAAAGGGACCGTCCGGGCGTTTCCCTTTGGCCACCATAGCTTCCCTGTTCCTGCCACGGCTATGCGGGTAGAGATAATAATCCTTGGTGCCGTCTTTTCTTTTCACCTCAACAAGGTCAGGAGCGTACATTACATCCCACTGTCCGGAAATAGGGTATGTAAAAATGGATCCTTCATCACGCCAGTCTGACAAGTCCTCCACCGGAGCCGACCAGGCTCTTATATCCGGTCCGCAATAACTCTTAAATCTGACATCGTGCGATCCGATAATATAGATGCGGTATTTCCCCGGGTTGTCGGGATCTTCAAAAACACGCGGCTCACCGTCGGGCAAATGCTCCCATAACGGCAAATACGGGTTACCTGAACTACGATTAGCAGATTGGGTAACCGATTTGTCCTTTTGTCCTGGCTGAGCCGTTGTCAACAAGCAGATCAGGATTGCCGACACAATGAGAAGTGCTTTATTCATAATTTGATATTTAACTGATTATAAGGATATTATTTTAAAACCTGTTTTTTAATGCTCAAAGAAAATGATTTTAACAACCAATATACAGGTTTCTTTTATGAATTTGAATAATTATTTCTCCCGAGACCATTCCTAATTTTGGCAGGTCAGGGTACAGATAAAAAGGCTCAAATTTACCTTAATTATTAATGACAAGCTTAACCAACCGGCTCATTAATAACAACCTGGTAATTTAATTCTTTTGCAAGTCTTATTAAGGTTTGTGTTCTTTTTGGAGAAACAGTAACTAATAAATGAGTTTGCGATCCAAATTCTGCATTGGATATGGTTTTGAGTGATGGCATTCTGCCTGGTAAGGGAGATCCCTCATTCTGCAAAAGCCTCGCAAACTCGGCTTCTGCATCATTACTAATGACAAGTTTGACTAACCAGCACATTATTAACATCTTGGTAATTTAGTTCTTTTGCAGCATAATCTATTGGAACCAAACTCAGGATAAGGCAAACGGCACTTAAACGAGCGACGGTCAAACTGTGCAAAACTCCGGCAAAATTAAAGCATAGATTGTCATGATAGCTGGTGTACAAAGTTTTTGTATTTAGACTCGGGATGACAATCTTTTATTTTTAGCTTAATTTATTCTTATTTCCAGGACACAGGTTCCGAAGCTAAAATCCACGGTTCCTGTACTATGGTAGGTTCTTCCCATACAAAATGCTAACGAAAAGTATGCTTCAGTAATCTTTCCATTCGCCATAAACTCAATTGGAGTTTTTGCCAGTTTGAGAAGACCATGGTGAGAACCTTTCAAATAAATATTTCCCGGCTCAATCCAGTTCGTTCCCAACTCGTAAATAATGAAATCTTCTTCAAAGGGATATACCTGAGAAAAATCTCTTGGGGGTGTATAGGTAAAAAACGCTATACTAAATTTACCATAATCTCCAAAATCTACAGTACCATTCCAAAAATTGGTTTCACTTGTAGGGCTTAATATCAAATCCATTGTACCAACAAGGTTGGGGATTGGCATAACAGCGTTTTTGCCAACAGGTTCCTGAATTTCGTCATAGATGTCGGATTTATAACAAGACAAGACAAGGCATGTGATTGCCATAAAAAATAAAAGCTTAATTAATGTTTTCATAATGTAAATGGTTAAGGTTTGTTTAATAATTCCGCCAATTCAAGTGTGTCAGAGAAGGCCTTTAAAAACTGATACACTGCCGTGCAAAGTAACAGCAAACAAACCCCTGAAACATAGCAGGCTGGTTGAAAACTCTTATAAAATGGGGATCACAAATGTTGCATACTTGTATTCTGGTTGCAATTTTACTCTAATCGGGGAGGTAAAATCCATTCATCTCAGATGTCAGGAAAATGATCACTCAATGACAGGATTTCGTTCATTAGTTATTGGCTTTAAATTGAGACCGGTATAAACCCATATTTTTCAAAATATTGATATACCTTGGATTATCTTGCAGATTTCTGAAATCATATCCAGTTGTTAGTTCCACGGGATCAATATTCCTGTCAGAATATAACTTTCCCAAAATATCCAAAGCTTTCTCATACTCACCAAGCATGGCTTGCATACGAGCTTCCATAAGCGTATTCGGCCATGTTTTTATCCACACTCTGACAAGTCCATCCAGTCCTTCCTTTTCAAATACTCTCTCTGCTATGGCCGGGTCGTATTGTTTAAAAAGCCTTCCATACTGTTTGAAACTTTCAATTGTCTCCCGTTCGATACCAAGATGATAATAAATTTCAAAATCTAACCTGACAGCCCACTCGTGATCCTTAATCAGATCCTGGCTTAATTTATTTTCAGCTAATGCTTCCCTAAATTGTCCCTGGTTGTAATAATAAAGCGCGCTGTAATTACGCATGACAAACGAGAACGGATCCAGTTCCATTGCTTTGCTTATATACTCTCTTGCCTTGTCAGGCCGGCCGGTAATGCATAAAAGACATGAATAATAAAAACGAGCGGTAGAATAGTTTGGATTTAACTTAATAGCCTGAAGGAATTCTTTTTCTGACTTTTCCCAATTCCAATCAATATAAGTATACAAGCTCGCTAAAACAGTGTGTGCTTCTGCAAGGTCCGGATCCAGTTCCAGAGCTTTCATGGCTAATTCAACAGCCTTGTCTTTTCCCTCCTTTTTACCTATCCATCTTTGCAAGGCCATAAGATGGTAGGTATCTGCAAGCCCAGCATAAGCCAGTCCATATTCAGGATCTTCTGCTATGGCTTTCTCATAATATTCAATGCTTTTATTATAACCCTCAATCCATCGTTTATTCGATTGAAAACGCCCCATTTGATAATACTCCAATGCTTTTAGGTTTTTGGTCTTATTCTGTTCCAATGCATTTTTTTGTTGGTCGGTTAACACAAGGGATAACTCAGAGGCGATCTGGTTGGATATCTCACTCTGTATTTTAAAGACTTCATCCAATTTCCTGTCATATTTATTTGATAGAATATGATAATCCCTTTTTGCATCGATCAATTGAATATTAATGCGGATGTTATCACCCTCTCTTTGAACGGTTCCTTCAAGAATATAGCTAACACCCAGTATTTCAGCAATATCAGGTACTGATTTATTACCTTTATCCCGGAACATTTCGGATGAAGTTCGCGAAATTACTTTTAGTCCGTTTATTTGTGAAATACGGTTAAGCAAGTCTTCTACAATACCGTCTGCTAAATATTGGCTGTTTCTATCTGAACTTAAATCGTCGAATGGCAATATAGCAATCGATTTCTCAACCGGTTTGTCCTTTCGAAACAGATAATACACACCCGTACCTGCAGAAACAACAACTAAAAAAGCAATCAATATGATTGAACTCCGAAGATTGATTTTTCCGCGTTTCACCTGCCGGGCTACCGATCGGTGGTGGGAGAAAACACCTTTTCTGACTTCTCCGGGTGACACCTGAAAGTAATTTTTAAAAACCTTATTAAAGTAACTGGGACTGCTAAAACCAACTTTGTAGGCAATTTCCGCAGCAGTGGCCACATCACTTTCAAGCAGTTCCTTAGCCCTTGTCAGTCTTTTTTCAGTGATAAGATATGTGGCCGATTTGCCGGTAAGCTTTATGAGTTTTCTATGTAACATCGACCGGCTCAGGCCTGCATGCCGGGCCAGATCCGCCACAGAATAATGTTCGTTGTCCAGATTATCTTCAATTTGCTGGTAGATTTTATTAAGAAACTGATCATCCATTGAAGGTTGATTTTCCATGGCGAATGATCTAAAGAATTAATTCTAACAACCGAACTACAAGCCCAATTCATTAACTGATATAGTAAATATACAAAAATCTGCAGATTATTGTTTATGTCCTGGAAAAGAACACAATAGGATTACAGGATGTGCAGCGTTAAAGTATCCGCGAATAAAGTCGCTTCCCTCTGACTTTACGGACAAGGAAAGCGACAGCATGAGAAAGGGGATCCAATAAGATCCTGTCAGGTTTATTCATCTTTAAGAATTTCCACAGGCCTTACTCTAAGGGCCTTGATAATCTGATAACTTATTGTTGCAACAGCCACGGTAAGAATTATTAAGGAGGCCAATAGAAACTCCCGGATCTGAATTCCGTATTTGTTCGAGCCAGGCAGTACTTTATACACGTAATATGCTGCAGGCCAAGCTACTAAAAGAGATATTAAAATCAACCGGATAAACCAGGAAGAGAGAGTAATATAGAGGCTGCCATAAGAAAATCCCAGGACTTTACGTATGCCTACCTCTTTCATTTTTCGCTGCGTCATGAATAATATCAGACCAAATATACCAATGGACGAAATTAAGATGGTAAGAATGGCAATCATACTGGTTATTTTTTGTAGACTCTGAAAAGCTTTTACGGCATTTTCATTATGTATAAGGAATTGAATATCGCGGAACTCAAAGGCATCTTCAGGGAAAAATTTTTGAAATTCATCCTTAACAATATTCATTGCCTCATTCTCTTTACCCTGTCTAAAATTAACTGTATATACGCCACTTGAAATGACAGAATCCGGGAGGAGCCTGTATAAATGAGGTTCAATCGGGTTGAAGACTGAAAATACAGTGTAGTCCTTAATCACTCCTATTACCTCATAGTTTTTGCCTGATGCATTAATACGCTTGCCTACAGGTTCCTTCCAACCAAAAACTTTAGCTGCCGTTTCATTAATAAGACACTTGTTTCTGTCAGCAGGATACGCTTTTGAGAAATTCCTGCCTGAAAGGATTTTTAATTCATAAGTTGGCACAAAGTCATAGCTTATACTGCTGTATCTCACAAAGACTTTTTCATCAGGTTTGCCTCCTTCCCAGTTTAAATCATCACCACCCGGAAGGATAAACGGAATATAATCGGAAAAGCAGGCGTTATTAATCTCACGATGTTCAAGAAGTCTCTGTTTTAATGGTTCGAACGATCCTTCTTTACTGGTCACAATATTCGAAAACAATATTGTCCGGCTGTTAAAGCCCAGATCTTTTGTCAGCATGAAATTTGTCTGCCGGTAAATTATAAAAGCGACAATAAGCATAAAAACCGATATGCTGAACTGGGCGGTAACAAGGATCTTTTTAAGGTTTATACCATTTGATTTTTCAGTGATATTTTTTTGTTTCAGGGCAGCCACGGGACTATAGGAAGATATTACATAAGCCGGGTGTATGCCTGATAAAAATCCTGTCACAATGGTTACAGCCAGGACTATGAAAATAAGTCTGGGGTTTTCGAAAATGTTCGGAAACATTCCCCATCCGAGCATATTATTAAGTGAAGGCAGTGCCAGCTGCGCAATTAAAACGCCTGTAAGGGCTGATGCCATGGTCAGGGTCATTGATTCAAACATGAACTGAAACCAAAGGCGTCTTTTGTTAAAGCCCAGCGTTTTTTTAATTCCTATTTCCCTGAAGCGGCTTGTTGCACTGGCGGTCTGCAGGTTGATGAAGTTTATTGAAGACAGGACCAGGATAAGAACAGACAGAAAAGTAAGAAGCCCCATGGCAATATACATTGAGGGGTCGAAAAAAGGATTGATATTAAGTTTCGACATTGGACGCAGGTAAGGGTGATGCTCTTTCCTGAAATCCTTTAGTGCATTATATATTTTATTATCAATAGAAGCTGGTTTTGCATTTGGCTTAAGCAGAACATATGTGTGAAATGAATATCCCAGGTAGTTGCTTTCATAATTGTTTTGTCCTGTGAGAGCAGCATAAGAGAGCATTGGAAGAAGGTAAACCGGTCGCCAGGTTGACCTTAACGGGAGATCTTCATAGACC
>JBAVOD010000317.1:0-7754 GCA_049691735.1 Bacteroidales bacterium | reverse complement strand
CCTTTTTCAGCTATATCCACTCGTACTCCCGCAGGCAATACAATTTAATCTGATATGTCAGATTAATTTGAACCTTGAATCTTATTTTGACTAAAATAGTCAATTAGTGTAACAAAAAAGTATTTTTGTCGTTGAAATAAACATGTTAGTCAAATAATCAATTTATTTGCGAAATAACTTCGTTTATGAGAAAATGTTTCCTATTGTTGTTTTTTGCTATAAGTTCAATTGTTTCAGCAAAAACATATTATATAGCGACCTGGGGAAGTGACCTGAATCCTGGCACTTTGGATCAACCATGGGCTACTTGGCAACGGGGAGTTACAATGGCATATCCAGGTGATACAGTTTATATAAGGGGTGGTGTATACAAACCCACATCACATATCGGTTCTTCATCGGCTATGATGCTAATAAGACCATTACTGGGTATCGGACGCAGCGGTACCATTGAAAACCCGATATGCTACTTTGCATATACTCCTGATTATGAGGCTGGTAATTTCCCTATCCTTGATGGTAGTTTACTTAATCCTGTAAACAAATTCAATGTTGGGATCAATGCAGAAAATGCCGAGTACATACATTTTAAGGGGCTGACAGTAAGATGGGTCAGACAGCAGGTTCTTAATGATCAGGCTTTCGGTTTTGATGCTGTTCCCACTGCAAATATGAAGTTTGAAAATTGCACCGCGCACAATATCGGCGGAAGGGGTTTTTATTTTGAAAGCGGCGCATGGAACTCCTGGGATGGTGCCAATGCTCCTTTTTCTACCGATACCACCTATTTTATCAATTGCGATGCATATAACCTTTGTGATTCATTAAGTGATAATCCAGGGAATGCCGCCGACGGCTGGAAGTGCGGAAATTATTTTCGGGGAGTCCTTTATTTTACAGGCTGTAGAGCATGGAATTATTCAGACGATGGCATTGATCCAAGCGGAGCCGGTAAAAGAATACTTAGCAACTGCTGGGTGATGTCTACAACCAAATATCTGAAATGGGGAATTGAAGGAAATGGAGTAAAGACATCGGGCTTTGGCTCGAATGAAGTGGCCTACGTTGATCCCAATGTACATTACGTTGAAATAAAAAACTGTATTGCAGCTGACTGCTATGGCAACGGTTTCTATAATAATCTTGAAGCTGAGGCACAAAACAATGCACTTTATCTAAACAATACCGCATATAAAAACTATGCGGGTTTTTCCGATGTATTCTTTAATACTCCACGTACAAGTGAGTATTATAATAATATCGCTATATACAGCACTTCAGCAGATCAGGGCTATGATCCACTGTATGAGGTTGCTATTTACAGACCAAGTATTTATCCTCACAGCAACAACAATTGGGTGGCGACAAATCTTGAAGACGGTTGGCCTGGATGGTCATATAATCCTGCCGTGATTGTTACCGATGCAGACTTCCAGAGTAATAACATGTCCCAGCTGACGAGCGCTAGGAAAGCCGACGGATCATTGCCTGATATAGACTTTTTGAAATTGGTGGTCGGAAGTGATCTGATTGATGCCGGAATAAATGTCGGATTGCCATTTATAGGGAAAGCCCCGGATATGGGAGCATTTGAATCTTTATTTTCTGATCCGAATTTTGAACCTGTCACAAATATTACCGTTACAGGTGCAGGCGGGGCCAAAGCAATAAGTACAGATAACGGAACACTTCAGCTTAGCGCAGAAGTATTACCCTCGGATGCTACGAATAAAACAATTACATGGTCCATTACAAGCGGAGCCGACAAGGCAAGAATAAACTCAACAGGTCTTGTTACAGCGGTGGATAACGGTACAGTTGTCGCAAAAGCCGCAGCAAATGACGGATCCGGCGTATATGGCACTCTCACAATTACAATTACAAACCAGGTTATATCTGTTACAGGAATAGCTGTAACAGGAGCAGGTAACGTAACCACAATTACAACAGATAATGGCACAGTTCAACTTAGTGCTTCGGTGCTACCCTCAAACGCCACAAACAAAACAGTAACCTGGTCAATCTCAAGTGGTGCAGACAAAGCTTCAATCAGTACAACCGGATTGGTCACTGCTCTTGACAACGGAACAATAATTGCCAGGGCAACTTCGAATGATGGTTCAGGAATATACGGAACGTTGACAATAACGATAACAAACCAGGTCATACCTGTAACAAGTATAACAGTAGCCGGGGCAGGGGGGGCAAACACAATAAGTACTGATAACGGTACACTTCAGCTAAGTGCGGGAGTGTTGCCATCAAATGCTACAAATAAGACTGTAACATGGTCAATCTCAAGTGGTACTGACAAAGCCTCAATAAGCTCAACTGGATTAGTTACTGCACTTGATAACGGAACAGTTACTGCCAGGGCAACTGCAAATGATGGCACTGGGAAATATGGAACACTTACCTTAACAATATCAAATCAGGTGATCCTGGTTTCGGGTATTACGGTAACAGGGGCAGGAGGCACTTCCTTGATCACCATTATTGGTGGGACCCTTCAACTCACTGCTAATGTATTGCCTTCAAATGCGACAAACAAAACTGTGACATGGTCGATATTAAGTGGTGCAGATAAGGCATCAATCAACGCTTCAGGCTTGGTTACAGCCCTTGGTAATGGAACAACTGTAGCAAGAGCAATGGTAAATGACGGCTCAGGAGTCTATGGCACGCTGACAATAACAATATCTGATCAGGTGATACCTGTTACAAGTATAACAGTGACCGGATCAGGAGGAGCAACAGCAATAGGTACTAATAATAGCACACTTCAGCTTAATACAAGCGTGCTTCCTTCAAATGCGACAAATAAGACTGTTACATGGTCAATATCAACCGGAACAGACAAGGCATCGGTAAGCTCAACCGGCCTAGTCGCAGCTCTTGATAATGGAACTGCAACAATAAAGGCAACAGCAAATGACGGATCGGGAGTATCCGGCTCCCTTACTATAACTATTTCAAACCAGGTTAGTGCAGTTAATACACCACCTGTTGCAGTAGTTAATTTCCTGGCAAGCAGTTATTCGGGATTTGTTTATGACCTTAATGCCAGCGGAAGTTATGATGCTAATAAAGACAATTTAACTTATTCATGGCAGGTACCATCAAATATATCTGTATCATCGACGGCCGGTCAGCACATTAAATATCTGGCTCCCGTTGTAACTAATTCTCAGACTTACGAGTTTACCTTAAATGTTACAGACGGTAAAGCAACAACAAGTAAGTTGATTGCGGTTAAAGTATTACCATATAAACCTGAGT
Organism: Bacteroidales bacterium; assembly: GCA_049691735.1. Classification (GTDB taxonomy): domain Bacteria; phylum Bacteroidota; class Bacteroidia; order Bacteroidales; family VadinHA17; genus LD21. The sequence continues at coordinate 4,475 of JBAVOD010000317.1, read as the reverse complement.
TGCAGGTTGCCGATATTTCCGATATCGAAGCAAGCAGTTACCAGTCACCTTATTATTCTTACAATGTCATAGATGGAAATATCGGTACAATGTGGTCGGCAAATGGTGATAACCAATGGCTTATCGTGACACTTAAGATGCCTTTCAGTGTACAACATGTAAAAATGGCTTTTCAACAGGGACAAAACAGGGAATCCTATTTTGATATACTTGGATCTGTAGATAAAATTACATGGGACCCAATATTGAACAAATCGGCATCCTGCGGATTCTCGGGTGATATTCAGGTATTCGATTTTCCCGCATCCAAGACGGGTAAGGAATTTAAATATATCAAGATTGTCGGTCATGGTAATGCAGCCGATACATGGAATTATATTTCAGAACTTAAGATATTCGGATATACCAATCGCAGCTCATGGGCATATGAAAGTCTTCCTGTAAAGATCTATCCGAATCCTGCCTGTGAAAACGTCAATGTCCGGATTGATGAGTCATCGTTAATGCCTGATTACATCCAAATAATCAGTATGTCAGGCAGTCTGCTTATGCGGACCAAAATTAGCCCCGAAGAAAGGGAGTTTTCATATCCGGTGCATCTTAAGAATGGAATTTATATCTTGCAGCTTCTGTCAGGAAAGCTGACAATATTCACTCAGAAACTGGTAATTAACAAATAAGCAGACTCAATTCCAATAGAAAATAGGAGATTTTTGATAAAAATCTGACTGAAAGCCTCTCAATGAAATATTTTATAGTGATGTTTCATTTTCAGAATCATAAATAATATTTTTAAATTTGTTTGTAAATACAACAGTAACTGAATTATATGATGAAGTGCCTTTTGTATTTTTAAAATCATATAGATATGAAGCTGAAAATAATTATTGTATTATTGATCTCTGCAATACTGTTTATTTCTTTTTCTTGCAGTAAGAGAGAAAAATCATCAGATATGAATATTATATTTCTTCATCATAGCACCGGGGCTGTGATATGGTATGGTACTGAGGTATCATGGGCACGAAAAATTACCCAGAAGTACAGCGGAAAGCTTGCAAACCTTGTTGGAGGTAAAAAAGCTCATTTACCTTTACTGTTCGAAAACTATAACAGGGATCATGGCAAGAATTACCTTGTTAGTGAAATGGTGTTTCCAAAAGCTAAACCTTATGGCTGGAACAATTTCCCCTTTGATTACTACAATTTATGGGTTAATCATGCTGGTGAACAGGCTTTTATGACGGAACCAACTTTGGAGATTCTTACAAAAAAATACCAGGTTATTATTTTTAAACACTGCTACCCTGTAAGCAACATTGGTCCGGATCTTGATTCGGCTGATATAAGCTCCTTCAAAAAGACTCTTTCAAATTATAAACTGCAATACAATGCATTAAAAGATAAACTTGCACAGTATCCTTCGACAAAATTCATTTTGTTCACCGGAGCAGCCCAGGTTAAGAAAAATATTACTGAATATGAAGCTATCAGGGCAAGGGAATTTTTTACGTGGGTAAGCAATATATGGGATCAACCAGGTGATAACATATATCTGTGGGATTTATATAGCCTGGAAACAGATGGTGGTTTATATTTTAAGGATGAATATACTGCATCACCTGACAATTCTCATCCGGGTGAAGAATTTGCAGGTAGAGTGGTTAAACTACTGTTTTCCAGAATAGTCGATGTAATTGAAAACAACGGGACTCAGACTCTTCCGACCGGTGAAAAAAGCAAACCCTGACCTCTGACGGCACGAAATAAAAAGAGGCTGCATCAAACAATGGAATATCCCGGCTTTAGCATTAACTGACATTTACAAAGTTTTAACAAGCTGTGTTTTGACTTTGTACGATCAGTGTTTTTTAGAGTCCGGAATATAACAGGTTACATTGTGGCTTCTTATAGCTTTACTTGACTGTAGACTATTCCAGGCAGAAATTTATTATTGTTTATTTTCAGTGATTATTTCGAGAATCACCTGATGTTGAAACTGAGATTATTTTTGTGTATCAGGCTCAGAAGTTCTGCAGTGAATCTAGCAGCTCCAAATTGATTTAAATGTGACAAGCCTCCCCAGTCTTTCCCGGGATTGAAAATCTTACAGAATTCACGCGAATTGCAATTATACATAATTGCAGAATACCCGTTGGAGAAGTTAACTGAATAAGGCCCTATTTTTGATTGATTTTGTGTATCCCTCATCCCTGGCATTTCTATTATTGTTAAATCCAATCCATTGTCGCGACATAATTTTGCTATCTCCCCGATCCAGAAAGATGCTTCAATTCTTTTGACATCTAAAATTGATGTTTTAAAGTTTGAAATGTCGGGAGTTTTTTTAGGCGATCTTATTTGTCCATTATGGACCTTGGTTTTTCTGTGCCTGTCACTTACTATTTTTTTCAGAACTTCCACTCCAAGCCATCTGAACTTCAAAACCGGTATATCATTCAGGTCATGCCCTTTGTTTTTCATTGTAAACTCAACAATAGGTTCAATTCCTTTATTATAAAACGGATCTGTATTTGAGGCAACACAATGAAGTACATGTAAAGGTTTTTTTGAATAAGTTCTCAGATATTCTTTAAGTTGTATATAACTGGTTTCATCAGAGCTTCCAACAATACCTAAATTGTATGACTTGATTCCGAGTGATGTCAGTAATTCCGTGTCAATACCATACTCAGGAAAACTGTTTCCCAACACCAGTAACTCATAATCAGGATCTTTCAGATTTATTGATTCAAGTCGTTTTTTAAAATCCAAGTCAGTTAGCATAATTACTTCAAGGTAAATGATATTGACCAGTGCAAAGAACAGTGTGAAAAACAAAGCAAAACGCAATAATCTATTGAAAAAGATTTTCATGGTTAAAAATTCACGTATACAAATTGATGCATCTGATTACTGGCAATAAATATTAATGTTATCCCTATTGAATAGACGACCCATCTGAATATGATACTCTTTTTCCTTTCACTTGTCCATATTTTCTCGAGTTTGTTATAAGTATTCAAATGATCGTTCTGTAATAGTTCCATCATGAGGAAAACAGCTATATAAATAATGACCGGGAATGGGGTCATGCTTAATGGGCCTAACAGTGAAAGTGAAACACCACTGAATTCATCAAGTCTTGAGAAATACGCAAAAGCTGATTTCAAATCCGGAGAAAAGAAGAAAACAAGAGCTACACAATAAAATAAGTAAGTAAGTATTCGTCCGGTCCAGATCCTCAAAGAATCTGGCACTTTCGCAAATAATTTTATCCTGAATTTCTTTGTAAAGAATTCATAGTTTATGGCCAAGGCCTGAAGAAGACCTAGAACCATAAAGTTCCAGCCTGCACCATGCCATATTCCAAATAGTATCCATGTCAGAAATACAGCGTATGTGGAGGCATAGACACCCCATTTCCTGTATTTAAAACTTGTTTGTCTGAACACATAGTCGTTAAACCACGACGAAAGCGACATATGAAACCTTTTCCAAAATGTCGATACGTTTTCTGACAGGAAAGGCCTGTTGAAGTTTGGCAGGAGATCAATTCCAAATGTTCTGGATATCCCAATAGCGATATCAGTATATCCTGAAAAATCAAAATACAGATAAATCGGTTGGAGGATGAAAAGTATCCAGAATGAATACCCGTCTGTCGAATTCAGATTTGTGTATGCACTAAGGATAAATGGAGCAAGAGGGTTGGCAATTGCTATCTTCTTAAAAAGACCTATCAGTACAATTCTGATTCCATCAGTTACCTGGTGCTCATTGAATACTTTAGTTGTTTTGAGCTGTGGCAAAAAATGAGTTGAACGTTCGACAGGCCCTGAAAGGAATTTTGGAAAGAATGTGAAATACAACAGGAATTCAGGGAAATTCTTCTCAGGCTTCTCCCATCCCATTTTTACATTGACAAGATATCCTATTCCCTGGAGAGTAAAATACGAAATACCAACAGGAATAAGAATTTCTGATAATGCTGAAACATGTACATTCAGACCAAATAATTTAAAGATGGGATCAACAGCAAAAGATGAATATTTCAGCAGAACCAGTTGTAATAAGTTAAAAATGACTCCGACTCTGAATAACTTTATCTTGTATTTCGGATCCGGTATTTTAAGTCCAAGGAAAAAATTGACAGCAGTATATGCTAGGATATAAACCAGGATGGAAATACTATAAGTGGCAATAAATCCGCAGCTTAATAAAGCCAGGTACAAATTCCTGTATTTATTGTTTATAAGATAAAAGATAAATACAGCCAAAAAGGTCAATATGATAAACTTCAATGATGTAATCTCCATTCCCAGCAGTTTATCTTATTATTTGTATTTTAAAAAACCAATTAAATTATTCCGCATCTGTTTTAAAAATATCTTCTCCAAATATTAGTAATTCACTATCCGGAAATTCTTTATGATTTAAAACTGATACACATAATGCATTATTGCCCTGATACC
>JBAVOD010000316.1:0-1979 GCA_049691735.1 Bacteroidales bacterium | reverse complement strand
CTTCAAGCCAGAATCTGCAGTTCGAAAGCAGAAAATGCAGCACATTGTCCTTCCCGTAATCGAAACAAAGAGAATCCCATGCGACGTGATACCTTCGTTCGTTTGTGTGGAAGTACTGGCCGGGAGTTCCGTCAAACAGACCAAGTCCTTCATTGATATTCTTTACTGAGTGTGAATGTACCAGGTCCATTATTACCCTGACGCCCAGCTTGTGTGCATTATCGATCAGTGATTTTAGCTCCTCTGGGGTTCCGAACCTTGAGGATGCGGCAAAGAAACTTGATACATGGTAGCCGAATGACCCGTAGAACGGATGTTCCTGGATAGCCATCAGCTGGATTGTGTTATAGCCCGATCGTGCAATATATGGAAGCACGTTTTCAGTGAACTCCCTGTATGTGCCAAGCTTCTCTTCTGCAGTTGCCATTCCGACATGAGCTTCATAGATAACAGGGATCACGCCCGAAGGAATGAAATCGGGGATTTCCCACCTGTAAGGCTCATCCGGCCACCATACCTGAGCACTGAAGATCTTGGTGCCTTCATCCTGGACAACCCTGGTGGCATACGACGGGATCCGTTCACCCCCGCCGCCATCCCAGTGCAGGGATAGCTTGAACAGGTCGCCGTGATGAAGGGAGCCCGACGGAAGCTTTATCTCCCAGTCACCATAGTCATTGATCCTGCTCATCCCGTATCCCGGCTTTTCCTTCCACCCGTTGAATGTCCCGATAAGGAATATTGCCTTGGCATTTGGCGCCCATTCCCTGAATACCCATTCGTTCCCGTCGCGGTGAATGCCATAATAATAATGCCCGGTAGCAAAATTTTCAATTGTCACACCACCGGCTGTAAGATGCCTTTCTCTGGCAATACTCTTGTTTATCCGGCTTTCAATAGTGCAGTTAAATGGTGCAAGCCATGGATCTGATAAATAAAATTCCCTTATGTTCATTTGTAGCTCCGGCATATATCCTTCCATAAAAGTACAAAAACCGGGGATTAAATTATTTGTTTTATTAACCTTTGTTAATTTTACAGCCCTGCTTTGAATGAATATGGAGATTCACTACGGATATGATAATCTGCATTTTGCCAGTCCGGTTGTAACTCTGGGCATCTTTGACGGAGTTCACCTGGGCCACAGGGTCATTATTGACCGCCTGAAGGAAATGGCAAAACTCATTGGAGGAGAATCGGTTGTGGTGACTTTTGACCCCCATCCGCGGCTGGTCCTTTCAAAAGAACGCTCAGGTATCTCTTTTCTGACAACAACCGCCGAAAAAATCTTTCTTCTCGAAAATGCCGGGGTGGATCACCTTGTTATCATCAAATTCACAAAGAGGCTGAGTAACCTTGAGCCCGATGAATTTATAAGGGATATTCTTGTCGAAAAGACAGGAGTGAAACACCTTATTGTCGGGTACGATCATCACTTCGGCAAAGGCCGGAAAGGTGACTTCGCGAAAATTGCCGAATGTGCGGCGGTATTCGGCTTTACGGTTGAGCAGGTGGCCCAGGTCACAACCCGCGACGGAACAGTAAGTTCCACCTCAATAAGGGAGGCTTTGCTCGGAGGCCGGCTCGAAACGGCCAACAGACTGCTTGGGTATAATTACACGCTTTCAGGGACCGTGACTACCGGACGCGGCATCGGGCGGTCGCTGGGTTTTCCGACTGCCAACATAATACCTGCTGACGGTTTCAAGCTGATCCCGGCTGACGGTGTTTATGCGGTGAGGACCATCGTTGGCGGCAGGCAGCTCAACGGGGCCCTCAGCATAGGCTCCAATCCCACTGTAAGTACAGCCGGCACAAGATCTGTCGAGGTTAATATATTTGATTTTGATTCCGACATTTATGGTCAGGAATTAACTGTCATTTTCATGTACAGGCTCAGGGATGAGATCAGGTTCGACAGCCCCGGATCGCTCGCCCGACAGATGGAGCTTGATAAGCAACAGGCAATCAGGTTGCTT
>JBAVOD010000315.1:0-2709 GCA_049691735.1 Bacteroidales bacterium | reverse complement strand
TTATCAAGCCATTGAATCAAAGGACATTCAGAATGATCATAAATGGGACAGGGAAGATCAGATGGAACAGGTTTTTTGTCTCAGCTTTAGTCTGGCTTGCCCTGTCGGCCATATACTTTTTTATTTACCTGAAAGCAGATCCGTCTAATTTCAAAATTAACAATACATCATCGACCCTCCTGATCCTGTTTGTCATTTCATTTGCCCTCATACCCTTTCAGGCAGCGTTTGAAGAGGTGCTTTTCAGGGGCTACCTGATGCAGGGATTTGCAGTCCTTGCGCATAACAGGTGGTTTCCGCTTATAATGACATCGGTCCTGTTCGGGATCATGCATTCGTTCAATCCCGAGGTGAAAGAATACGGATTCCTTGCAATGATGCCCCAATATGTTTTGTTCGGGCTGATTTTCGGGATAATAACAATTTTTGACGACGGGATTGAAGCTGCAGTAGGGGCACATACTGCAAACAACTTTTTCCTGTGCGTAATGGTGACTCAAAACTCATCGGCCCTGCAGACTCCGGCTTTATATGAGCAACAGTCAGTCTATCCATGGATCGAGTTCGGGGGTCTTCTTGTTTCGGGGATAATCTTTATCCTGATACTTCTTGCCATCTTCAGATGGAAGGACCTGTCAGTCATTTTCAGCAGGGTTGACAAAACGATCCCGCCGGTTCAGACTCCGTATACAGATGTTGCGTCGTCAGTCCTGTAATCACCCCAGGTGTTGCGGATCTCGTTTATCAGGCTCCTGATGTACCCGGCATCGAGGGAAGTAAGGAGCTTAAGCCTTGTTTCCTTAAAATGGGGAATGCCTTTGAAATAGTTGGAAAGATGCCTCCGCATTTCGAATATTGCCCTGTTCCCTTCCTTGAACTCCAGCGATTTATCAAGGTGAAGAAGCGCCACATCAGCTTTTTCTGCGACAGTAGGTTCGGTAAGCAGTTCGCCTGTGCTCAGATAGTGCCTGATGTGCCTGAATATCCAGGGCCTGCCAACGCTTGCCCTTCCGATCATGATGCCATCGACGCTATATCTGCGGAACATCTCGCCTGCCGTAACCGGACCATCAATGTCACCATTACCGATTATCGGGATTTTCATTCTCGGGTTGTTTTTTACTGCGCCGATGAGGGTCCAGTCAGCCTTTCCCGAGTAAAGCTGCACTCTCGTCCTACCGTGGATTGTAAGTGCTTTGATCCCGGCGTCCTGCAGCTTTTCTGCAATTTCGACAATGTTCCTGCTGTTCTCATCCCAGCCCAGCCGGGTCTTTACAGTTACCGGAAGCTTTACTGCCCTCACAATTGCCCCGGTCATTTCGAGCATTAGCGGGATATTCTGCAGCATGCCTGCTCCTGCTCCCCTTGCAGCGATCTTCTTTACAGGACAACCAAAATTAATATCGATGAGATCAGGACGGGCTTCCTCGGCAATGAGGGCTGCTTCGACCATAGCCCCGGTCAGGTGCCCGTAAAGCTGGATCCCAATGGGCCTTTCAAATTCGTAGATATCCAGCTTTTTGACGCTCTTTGCCCCGTCGCGGATAAGGCCGTCGGATGAGATGAATTCGGTATACATGAAGTCCGCTCCGTGTATCTTGCATACATAGCGGAAAGACGGATCTGTAATATCCTCCATCGGAGCAAGGAACAGAGGGTATTCACCAAGTACAGTATTTCCTATTGTCAAGCTTAATCCTGTTAAGGCCAGATGCTGCTCTGGGCTTCAGATGCAGCTGTCCTGTTCAGTTCATTCTTCCTGTAGAAATAGACAAGTCCGTAATTCTCGCATTCGGCAAGGCGCTTTTCCTCAGGAAGGGAGGAGTATGTATTCTCGACCTCGTTCCAGATCTCGACAATCATTTCGTCGGCATCCTTTCTGAACTCGTAATTTTTTTTGGTATAATCAAGGGTCCTTTTGGCAAGGGTTTTCTGAAAATTCCAGACTTCCAGGAAGTTCTGATACCTCACCTTAACAACGGCTATCGTCGGATTTGTAATAGGACAGCCACCTTTCCTGATGCGGCATTCCTCGCCTTCAATGATCCTTTTGCCCCAGCTTATGAGTTCATTTTCGGTGTTCAGCGAAGGGACTGTCGATTCGTTGGTAGCAAGACCATAAAATGCCCTTGATTCGGCCGGAAGGTCACCCCGGAAGATTGCCATATTCATTACTCTTACAAAATGGGTCAGATACAGCCTGGCTTTTCGGATGGCCTCGGCATAGTCCCTGTTCTTATTGGTCTGTGAAGTATATGACTGGCGCTGGAGCTGAATCATATTCTCAAACTGCGGCAGAAACCTCTGCAATCTGACAATGTTTTTTGGTGAAAATGCCATCTGGCTTGGCGGCACATCTCTCCCTTTTTCGAGTGCAATCCTCATGGCCCTGATACGTGCGGCATCAGTGTTCGGCAATCTTCTGTAAGGCATACGACAGGTTAATTTTAATGAAGGCAAATGTTAATAAAGGTGTTGATAACTTACTTGCGAATATAATAACGTTTTGTTAATAACAATTAGTATTCGCATTTTAATTAAATTGATTATTAAATTTTTATGTATGTATTTAATCTGATAATTATTGTTAATAATTTTGACTTCCACCATCACTTTAATCTTTGTACGCAATTCGCCTGAAAATGTTTCCCGTTTGACCCGGAATGAGCAGAAACAGGAGATTTTTGTTTAATGTAAATGATTGAGGAT
>JBAVOD010000314.1:0-3659 GCA_049691735.1 Bacteroidales bacterium | reverse complement strand
GTTTTATCACCGGCTAATATGTAAATAATTTCCTGGTTACCTGTTTTTTTAGTTCGTATAGAATAGCATTGCCAGCCAAACTGTTGTGGCATTTTTAATATTTCACCTCCGGCAACTTTAACAGCTGAAACAGAATCGGAAATGATCTTAATTATCATTCCGTCGATTGATTTTGAATTTAAAGTTCTGGATTGTGTAACAACAATACCTTTCTCGGCAGCTGCTTTCTTTATTTCATCTGCTGCAAATAAAAGTTGTTTGTCGGAAGAACTACTCTGGATAGTTATTTTATTTTGCTGTGAAAATCCAGTCCTGATACCTGCTATGAATAAAATAAGTAGTAGAATTAGTAATTGGCTTGTTTTTGTTTTCATGATTGCAGAGATTATTTTTATTAATTACATTATTTATTTTAATAAATTCAATAATAGGTACTTCAACTGTTAATTGCAGTCAAATCCAACCCGATTATCTCATGATCATATATTTGTGTTACTGTCAGTGTTACCGTTCCATTTCTGATTATAAACTGAGGTTCTTTCTCTCTCATTGGCAGATGAACTCCGTCGACCTTTACTTTTTCAGGTATTTTTATGGTCACCTCTGCGTCTATAGGTATCAACTCACGAAATGGCCCTTTCATCATCATAGGGTTGGTCTGATTTACCAGATGCACTGCCATGGAATCCTTCTGTCGCCAGACAGTGGTTTCAATTAATCCGGGTCCTTTGACCGTCACGATCGGATCTTCATTCAGTGCCCAGCGAATTATATTATTGAGTAGCTTCCCATGATCTGGGGTCATATATTGCCAGAAAGACCTGTCAATATCACCCGGAATATAAGCTATCCGGCTTTTCCCCAACTCACGCAGGTACAGTTCCCTGGTGTCAGTGTCGGGTATCCGTGTATAAACATCCTCCATCGGCAGATCAGGATATGTGGGAATCAGGGTGACAGGACCGGGGAATGAAGTTCGGGGTAACACCTTTACTCTATAGATCCCGTTAATGATACGAACTGCATCTTCCAGGCCTTCGAGGACCGGATGGAATTTTTTTGTTATGGGATCATTCCTTAGTCGCAGATAACTGTTCTGCATTGGTCCCTCTACTCCGTTATCAAAAGAAACGCCAAACAGGTCGCTGAGTCCGAAATCTGTTCGCGAATTTCCTTCCTCATCATAAAGCGATGTTTCAAATGTGGCCACAAGGCTTCCGCCTCCCTCAACAAACTTCCGCAGCTGATCACATTGAACATTGGAAAGTCTGGCTATATCAGGGAGAATAAGCAACTTGAAGGGCTTCAGGTGCTCAGCATCAAGCACGTCGGCATTGATCATTTCAAAGGGTACATGACCTTCTATGAGTGTATGGTACATACCCAGCATATGAAAACCGCTGTTCTGTTGCCAGGGTTTACCGCCTGCCGCCCTGCCGGCACCTTGTTCAGTTGTAACAACAGCTACCCTGGCCATTGGTGCAATATTTCGCAGGTAACGTGCGCTTCGGTAATGCCCCTGGTATACCTTTTCCATTGTTTTAAACCAGCGTTTGTCAATCGGGGTAGCATTAAATTTTACAAAGCATGGAAGCATGCCATTGGCGATACCGCCTGCAGCCCAGATTTTCAGCTCAGCGTCAGTATTTACCGAATCCTTCCATCGGGGCGAATCTGTTGATCCCACACTGAATATATGTATCAGGGGTTTCATTGCCATACCTCCGGCCCTTAATTCTTTTGCCCCTCTGCCACTATCCCACGGAGGGATCGCACCGGACCTTCCCTGCCTGTCAACAAAGAAGATGTCCGAATACTGCCCTATTATTTTCCTGTCAGGGAATCCATTCGGAATGAACCGGGAATTTGGATTTATCTTGCGTATTTCTGCGTCCCAAAGAAACCACAATTCTTTAAGCCGGGCCACATTCCATTCCCTGTACCTGACTGCAGCTGCAGCTGATGTCAGGGTATCTGACCTTCCTCCGGCTTCTGCTCCCTCTTCAGCCTCTGCTCCTCTTCTCCCCCCACTTCCCCGCGGCAATTCCATTCCACCTGAAAACTTCCCAAAATTTTCCACGCAGTGTTCACAGTAGCATATACCACTTCCATTCCAACGGTTTGAAAATATACCCTCGGGCTGGTATTTCTCCATGATCTCTTTATGGACCTTTGTCATGAACTCAAAATTGTAAGGACCCAATCCGCATGTAACCCAAAGCTCCGGATTTGCCCAGTGGCGACGTTTTTGCCCCTCAGCCGTTACCGCAATCCAATCGGGATGGGCGTCATAAACATCCTGCCTTGCGGCGTGCGGATCTGTACGAACACAGACAGTTATGTTCTGCTTACGGCATCCTTCTATCATGTAACCTAACAGGTCAGAATTGCCAAGGAAGTCGCTCCTGTGATGAAGAGGTATTTCGGTAGGGTAAAATGCCACTACTCCGCCGGCACTCAACAGGGCACCCTCGACATGGATCCTTTTAAAATAAGCTAACCAGAAATCTGGATCACAGCGACCCGGATCATTTTCGACAAAAGCGAGTTGTGCCCAGCGCAGCGGGCGATTGAACCAGGGCTCTTCCTCCCGGGTCATAAAATTTGATAATATTGAAGGACCTACGATGGCAAAGGCGCCACCTAAAGTAGTCGTTTTAATAAAATCGCCTCTATTCATAAGATCAGCATTAACCCCCCCGCATATTTAAACTTAACTATACTAATGCAATTCCCGGTTCACTCCGGTCATAATCCATTTGCAATCCTTTTGCAATAACTTTGAGTTCCTTTGTGGTTTTGTAAACCACAAAGGAAAACTAAGTTAAACACAACCCATTTACAGACAGCCCGTTGTGGGGTAAGAAGATCTGAAATTATTCCGGTGAAACAATTTCCCTGGCTCTGATAGTGGAACCGGGTGTCCGCAGACCATCCTGAATAAGGACAGCTCTGTATTCGTAGTTTCCCGACAAAATAGTGTTTCCAGGTGTTCTTACCTCGAGCTCGTAATCGCCTTTGGAAGTAATGGGGTAAAATCCGGCACTGGTCCAGACTTCAGCAGTACCTTCATCCTCTGTTCTTGTCGATGGACGGTATTCGAATCCTATTTTATAGACTTTGCAATCGCCCAATTCTTCAATCCGTGATTTGAAAACAACTGAATTATTGGTACGATTAGCCCTCAGGGTTGTAAATTTTGCCGGCTGAAATGCTTGTTCGACATTCTCAAGTTTAACAACGATCGGGTTAGGCCATCTGTTGTTGGTGTACATGCGCTGTGATCTTACAACATCAAACTCAAGACCATCGGGGGTTTGATGAAAATAAGGCATCCCGTCTTTTTGAGGCATATACTCAATGATATGGCCTGTTTGACCTAAAACACTTATTCTAGTTGCGGGAGTTGCTTTAACCGTTTTCAACAGGAATTTCTTTCGGTCACCTCTTACCCAGCTCGGGTCATTTGTTATATAAACATATACGGTATTTGAGTCTTTGCTTTTGGATAGCCAAAGATCCCCCTCATTCGGAATAACCCAGGATCTCACGTTTTGAATAGCTTCGTGGTTAACAAAATTCCAGGCTCCCAGTTCCATTAACAAACCCATCTGACCTTCATTAATATTTCCCCACTGATCAGGTCCGATATTAAGCAG
>JBAVOD010000313.1:0-8105 GCA_049691735.1 Bacteroidales bacterium | reverse complement strand
CCTGCCATAAGCCAGTGTGAGAAAGCTAAGTTATGAAAAAATACTAAGGAACTTATAGGGTAGAAAAGCCTGTTGCTGGTCATACGTTTGCAAAGGAAACAATACAGTATTGTAAAATTTTTAAAATCACCAACTTAATAAATTATGCCATGAAATCAATTAACAAACTATCGGTTGCCACCCTGCTGATCCTGTTGGCTCTTTTGAGCCAGAGTGTATCTGCAGGTGATACCTCTTCAAGGAAAAAGAACTCCCAGCAGGAGATAATTACCATCAGGGGCAAAGTGGTCGATACAGAAACCAAAACACCCCTGGTATTCGCAACAGTTGCAGTCAAGGAAACCAATGTCGCGACTGTCACAAACATTGATGGAGAGTTTGTCATTAAGGTTGACCAGCCCCAGGTATCAAAAAATATCGAAATTACATATCTGGGTTACAAGACCAAGCTGGTTCCCATTGAGGATCTGCGTGAGGACGGGTACAAAAATGTGATATCAATCGTTGCAGCCCCGATCCCTATAAGGGAGATAATTGTCAGGCCGCTCGACCCGGAAGCCATCGTGAAAAATGCGATTGCACGGATCTCCAGGAACTATCCTAATGATCCCAATCTTATGACCGCATTCTACAGGGAGACCATCAAAAAGAACAGGACTTATGTATCGATCGGAGAAGCTGTGGTTGAGATCTTTAAAGCTCCGTATGCCAGCGACCTCCGCTATGACGGGGCAAGGATATACAAGGGAAGAAAAGGAAGCGACGTCCAGAGGATGGATACAGTCCTGTTCAAACTCCAGGGCGGCCCGGTCACGGTTCTTCAGCTCGACATTGCAAAGAATACCCAGGATATTCTCACGATGGATGCGATGAAGTACTATGACTACTCTCTTGCCACGGTTGTTGAAATCAATAACAAGCCAAATTACGTAATACAGTTCCGGCAGAAACCGACGGTCGAAATGCCCTTATTCGTGGGGAACCTGTATATTGAGGCAGATTCATACGCTATCACCGAGGCCGATTTCGGATTCAACCTTTCAAACAAGGAGGAAGCTACTTCAATATTTATCAAGAAAAAACCCTTTGGCATGGAAGTAACACCCGAAATTGCAACCTACATGACAAAGTATCGTGAACAGGATGGGAAGTGGTATTTTGCCTACTCAAGGGCCGAAGTGAAGTTTAAGGTCAACTGGAAGAAAAAATTGTTCAATACTTATTATACTACAATGTCAGAGTTGGCAATTACTGACCGTACTGACAAGGAAGTTATTAAATTTGCAGGCAAGGAAAGGCTGAAACCGACAGACGTATTCTCCGAAAAGGTCGAAGCATTCAGAGACCCTGAATTCTGGGGCGACTATAATGTGATTGAACCCGATCAAAGCATCGAGGCGGCAATACGCCGGTTGAGCAGGAAGCTTAAATTCAGCGACAGACAAGAATAGCAGTCAGAAAATCAAATGCTCAGGGATTCTGAAATAATAAGGAGGGTCAGACAAGGTGATGCGCGACAGTTTGAATCACTTTTCAGATCCTCCTATGTTTCCCTTGTAAGATACGCCAAAACACTTATAAGAGACCATGATACCGCCGAAGAGATAGTTCAGGACCTGTTTTTTACAATTTGGAAGGATAAAGAAAAACTTCACATCGAAAGTTCTTTGAACGGGTATCTTTACAGGGCTGTCCATAATCGCAGCCTGCACTACATCGAGCATGCAAGGGTTGTTGAAAAATATGCAAGTGAGATGGGAACCAGAATGCAGCAGAGTCCTGAATCGCCGGGCGACATTCTTCAGCACGTTGAACTGCAGGAGAGAGTTGCCGCGATTCTCGAAAAGCTTCCTGAAAAGTGCGGAAAGATTTTCTGTATGAGCAGATTTGATGGCCTGAAATACTCCGAGATAGCCGAAAAGTTATCAGTATCAATCAAAACAGTTGAAGCCAATATGGGAAAGGCTCTTAAGGAATTCAGAAAAGCACTGGCAGAATAATAAAAGAGATGAAAAACAAACGCAAATATTACCGGAAGGACTGGATAGATCTGGCTTCTTCGCTCTCGGAGGGTAAGGAAGATAAAAATGGTCTGCTCAGTAGATTTACTGCTGAAGAGAGCCACAATAACACTGTAAAATACTGGAAAGAGTTGAACGAGATGAATAATGAAAAAGAAATTGATGTCGACAAAGCGTGGAACAGGTTGTATTCGAAACTCGATGCAAACGGTTTAATCGGTAATGGAGAGCCGGTACGCAGAAGACTTACGCCGCGGACATATTTAAGGATCGCGGCGGTGGTGGTAATACTGGCCGGAATCGGTGCTGCGGTTGCTTATCTTGGTGAAAAAAGCCTGCTTACACGTAACATAACTGTTGTAACATCGGAAAATGAAAAAAATCTTGAGGTGACCCTGCCTGACGGCAGCAACATTTACCTCAACAGGAATACTAAGCTCACCTATTCCAGGAATTTCGGGTCAGATGGACGGGAAGTGACCCTGTCGGGGGAGGCTTTCTTTAAAATAGTAAAGAATCCTGAAAATCCGTTTACTGTTAATGCAGGAAATGCAATTGTAAAAGTTCTGGGCACAACTTTCGATGTGATCTCCAGCAATGCAGGGGAGGGTGTTGAGGTATTCGTAAAAACGGGGAAAGTAATGCTTTCGGATGATTCAGGAAAAGAGAAAATTGAGGTTGAACCGGGATATATCGGCACACTTGAGAAGGGCCGTGCTCAAAAAGTACTGAACCTCGATCCTAATTACATGGCGTGGAATACCGGTCAGCTGGTATATAACGGCCAGACCCTTGATGTGGTTTTCAGGGATCTCAGGAGAGTTTACAATATGGATATCGTTGCTGACGATCCGGGGATACTCACAAAAACATGGACCACTCCCATTGATAATCAGCCTCAGGAGACCATTATAAAGCTGATTTGTCTTAGCTTTAACCTTACATATACCAGGGATGGTAACGTTTACCATCTGAAGGAAAAATAAATCAGAGGCATTAAAATGCAGCCAGCCAATGGCATTATATTGAGATATATTACGGCCATTGCATTGTTGATCATGATGCTCCCTCCCGGAGAAATCAAGGGACAGGGGAGCATTCTCGATTCAACATATAACTTCAGGGCCGGAACTGTTAAAACAATTAACGCGCTTAATCTTATTACCCGTGCGACGGGCTATCATTTTACGTACGATACTCGTCTTATTGACCCTGACCGGAAGACTGAAATGACATTCAGGGATACCAGGCTGAAAGTTGTGCTCGACAGTATCCTGAAGAATGATTCACTCGTCTATTCGGTAATTGATAAATTCATCATCATATCAAAGGAATTACCATTTCCGTCACATCAGTCCGATACATTAAAAGCGCAGCCTATAAGTAACATCAGCGGTGTGATAGTTGACGCGGAATCGTCAGAACCGCTTCAATATGCCACCGTTTCGCTGAAACACGAGGGAAAGGGAACAATCTCAAACGGATCAGGCGAATTTATACTTAAGATATCTCCTTCGGGTTACGCCGATACCATGCAAGTTTCCTACCTGGGATATTATTCAAGGTCAATTCCTGTCAGGCAGGCGCTCGGAAGCAATTTCAGCATAGCGATGACGCGCGAATTCATCTCCATTCCGGAAATTATTATCAAGAATCAGATCCCACAGGAAATAATCCATAAGGCAGTAGCGGCAATTCCAAAGAATTACGGGAACACTCCGGCCAACATGACAGCATTTTACAGGGAAGGCGTTCTCAGGAAAACAAAGCTGCAGACCTATTCCGAAGCGATCCTTGAGATATATAAAAGCTCATATACACCGACACTCTACAACGACCAGATAAAGGTATTCAAAAGCAGGAAGATTGAGAACATAAGCACTTCCGATACAGTTACAGTCCGGCTTAAAGGAGGCTTGTCGACCTGCCTTGAGCTGGACGGGGTACGTAACCTGTTTGATTTTTTGTCGGCAGGTAGTACGGTTGATTACAGTTACAAGGTTACTGACATTGTATCTTTTGGTGATGAATCAGCCTACAAAATCGAGTTTTCAAGCAAGGAAGGCGCCGAGCAGGCGATGTTTCATGGTTCGGTCTTTATAAATACCTGCGACTTTGCAATTCTTGAAGCCGACTTCGAAATTTATCCGTCATACCTCCAGAAAATGAAGGAGCTTTTTATTGCAAACACCTTAAGGGGTTTTATCACATGGCCCGAAGCTGTCAGATATTCGGTAAGCTACAGGAAGGTTAACGACAGGTACTTTCTCAGCCATGTGCGCGGTGACCTTGATTTTTTATCGCGGCAGAGGAAGAAGCTTTTTAATGCTCAGTTCAAGGTATTTTTTGAAATGGCTGTCACCGACATCAAAACCACAAATGTGAAACGGTTCGACAGGGAGGAACTTGCACCGATCCATTCTGTTTTTTCAAAGACAATTACCCATTATGATCCCACATTCTGGGAAGACCAGGATTTTCTCAAACCTGAGGACAACCTCCTTCAGGCTCTAAAAAACATGAAAGTCAAGCTGCAGCTGTTCACCGAATAATTGATTAACTCCTGCCCTGTTTGCCCATTACCGTGTTTGCCCCTTGCCTTGTTTGCCCCCTGCCCCCCGATGGGGTTCATCAAGCAGCTCGATTGTGTTTTTCCTACCGCATACCGATTACTGATTACCGAATACCGAATTCAGCTTGCACCATGCAACCCACCCCGCACCTCGCAACCGCTTTCACCCCGCACCGGTTTTCAGTACTTGTCTATAATCTCATAAAGCTGCGTCAAATCCGGAGTCAGTATGATCTCAGTCCTCCGGTTCTTCTGCCTTGATTCGGGGGTGGAATTAGTTTCTACCGGAAGATATTCGCTGCGTCCCGAAGCAGTAAGTCGTTCCGGTTTTATCTTTGATCCTTCAAGCAATACCCTTACAACAGTTGTAGCTCTTTTGACGCTCAGGTCCCAGTTATCTTTGAGCTGACCGGCTCCGGGTTTATAAGGAACATTATCGGTATGGCCTTCAATAGTTACCTGAATGCCGGGATTCTTTTCAAGGACCCCTGCCAGCTTTTTAAGTGCGTTCCTGCCATTGGCATCAATGTCCCAGCTGGCAGTTTTGAACAGCAGCTTTTCGTCAAGCGAAACATACACCTTGCCGTTCCTGTTACTCACTGTCAGCCCGTTGTTTTCAAAGCCAAGCAATGCTTCCGAAACTTTGTTTTTGAGGTCCAGAACAATCCTGTTCTGTGCCTCAAGCACCTTTTCAAGTTCAGCCATGCGTGCATTCTTTTTTTCAAGCTCGAGGGTGAGCTCATCAAGCGCGACCTTTTTCACATCCAGCGACTGCTCCAGCCGGCTGAGTACATCCTCCTTCTGCCGCAGGTTTTCCTGGGCCGACTGAAGCTCGGCCAGGAGTTTTTTCGTTTCGCTGACATTCCCCCGGATAAGATCTTCCTGAGCTATTTCAAGCGCATTATACCTTTCCGTAACAACGGCAAGATCTGCCTTTGCCTTACTGCTTTCGATCCTGGCAAGAGCCAGCTCCTGATTCATTTTTACCGCCTCGCTTTCAAGGGTGGCCAGTTTATTCTCCATCTCCCTGACCCGCATATTAAGGCTCATATTTTCAGCTTTCAGGTCATCCTTGTCGATTGTATTCTGCCTGTTTGTATTCTGGAGATCTCTGAATTTTTTGGCTGGCACGCAGGCTGC
Source organism: Bacteroidales bacterium (assembly GCA_049691735.1). Lineage (GTDB taxonomy): Bacteria > Bacteroidota > Bacteroidia > Bacteroidales > VadinHA17 > LD21. The sequence goes on along the minus strand of JBAVOD010000313.1, from coordinate 2,372 downwards.
TGCAGAGAGTACCACCACCAGTAAAATCATTTTGAATGTAAAGGATTTTTTCATGATCAGAATTCAGGTTATGGATTAACGATCAGTTCCGGATTCAATTTGCCTGAGGCACCGGAACCAGACAAAAGTAAGAAAATCCCGGGTAAGCAGCGGAAACCATACCGGAATAATAATTGCTATATTTGTTCGATCAAAAATTTGGCTGTTTCGCGATGAACCGGGAGGAAAGCCTGCTGTTCAAAATATCAAATCCGGAGGACTTGAGGAAGCTTGATCCGGCTGACCTGGCAAAGGTAAGCGCGGAACTGCGTCAGTATATTATTGACATGGTCAGCATGAATCCCGGACATCTTGGTGCAAGCCTGGGAGTTGTTGAGCTGACAGTCGCCCTTCACTATGTTTTCAATACCCCTTACGATAAGATCATCTGGGATGTAGGGCATCAGGCATACGGGCATAAGATACTGACCGGAAGAAGGGATCTTTTCTCCACAAACAGGAAATACAAAGGCATCAGCGGATTCCCAAGGATGGCTGAAAGTGAATATGATGCATTTGGCACAGGCCATTCATCAACATCTATCTCGGCTGCGCTTGGTATGGCGGTTGCTTCGAAACGTAAAGGTGAAAAAAGGCAAGTGGTTGCCGTTATTGGCGATGGTGCTATGACTGCAGGTGAGGCCTTTGAGGGACTGAACAATGCGGGAATGGCAAAATCGGATATACTGGTCATACTGAATGATAACAATATCGCAATTGATCCGAATGTCGGGGCCCTGAAAGAGTATCTTCTTGATATTTCGACAAGCAGGACCTACAACAGGTTCAGGAACAGGCTCTGGAATTTCCTGGGGCGGTTTGGCAGGATCGGACCGAATGCACGGATACTCGCACGGCAGGTACAATCAGGCCTGAAAAGTACAATTCTCGACAGGAGTAATCTTTTTGAAGGGATGAACTTCAGGTATTTCGGGCCTGTCGACGGGCACGATATACTGCGTCTGGTCGGCATTCTGGAAGACCTCAGGGGGATTCCCGGGCCAAAGATACTGCACTGTCTTACCATTAAAGGCAAAGGATTCAGGCAGGCTGAAGAAAATCAGACCGTTTTTCATTCCCCCGGCAAATTTGACAAATCAACAGGTGTTATATTGAAGCCTGCACCGGCAGGGGCCCTGCATACTTACCAGGAAGTTTTCGGAAGGACAATCCTTGAGCTTGCAAGGAAGAATGAAAGGATCGCCGGCATCACTCCTGCCATGATCACAGGAAGTTCACTCTGCATCATGATGAAGGAGATACCCGAAAGAGTGTTTGACGTCGGTATTGCCGAGCAGCATGCCGTGACGTTTTCTGCAGGGCTGGCAACCCAGGGTATGATCCCCTATTGCAACATCTATTCATCATTCCTGCAGAGAGCATACGACCAGGTAATTCATGATGTGGCACTTCAGGACCTGCATGTTGTATTCTGCATCGACCGTGGCGGGCTGGTGGGATCGGATGGGGCAACCCATCACGGTTTCTTCGATATCTCATTTATGAGGAGTATTCCCAACATGATCGTGAGTGCACCCATGAATGGTTCCGAATTAAGAAACCTGCTCTACACAGCTCAGCTTGATAAGATAAAGTCACCATTCTCAATACGTTATCCAAGGGGCGAAAGCATGGTTGCCGACCTGGACAAGCCTTTCTCAGAGGTGGAGATAGGCAAGTCGAGGCTCATCCGTGAAGGAAAGGATCTGGTAGTCCTCAGCATAGGGCATCCTGGCAATTTTGTGGTTAAGGCAGCTGAAATGCTTGAATCCGAAGGTATTTCAATAAGCCATTACGACATGAGGTTCATAGCGCCACTCGACAGGGACGTGTTGCATAAGGTATTCAGGAAATTCACAAGGGTGATCACTGTTGAAGACGGCATTCTCAAGGGAGGGTTTGGAAGTGCTATTGTCGAATTCATGTGTGATCATGGTTATACGGCAGAAGTACGAAGGCTGGGTATACCCGATTATTTTGTTGAGCACGGCACACAGGGTGAGCTCATAAGAGAGTGTGGATTTGATGCGGAGAGCATTATAATGACTGCAAGGGAGATGGTGGGGGGCGTGAAGGCGTGAAGGCGTGAAGGCAGGAAGGCACAAAGGCGTGAAGGTTTAGGAAGAGAAGATAAAAGACAAAAGGAAAAAGACAAAAGTTAAAGAATTGTTTTATTTTCGCAACCTGCCCGGATGTCCTGCCTCCGCTTAAGCTTCGGCAGGTAAAACAGGGCCAAGCGTTAAAAAAACACCCTGTGAGTGTTTTTAGCGAAGGAGCCAGGCTGCAGGGGTGGCCAATTCCGCCATCCCTCGGAAATTTAAACGATCTTTGAA
>JBAVOD010000312.1:0-5623 GCA_049691735.1 Bacteroidales bacterium | reverse complement strand
GGTCTGCTCTGAACAGATCCTCTGTAAGCTTAAGCATGTTATACGAATTGCATGATTCAGGTCCCTCTATATCATTTACAAAATCGATGCATGATGAAACAGCAGGAAAAAATTCACGTCTGCTGTTGCCCCCGAATGCCAGTGATCGGTTTCGGGTAACGGTTTCCCAGAAAAAGCTGCCTGCCTTTGCATACTTCTGATCAGAAGTAAGTTCTGCTATCCGCTGAAAACCAATTGCTTTGGGAATCTGGGTATTGGCATGTTTGTTGTCAAGGTTATCAATACCATCAGACATTGGATCAAGAAGCATTCTGTGAGAAAATCTTCTTGCTGCAGTCAGGTATTTTGTATCACCCGAAATCTGATATGCATCGGTAAAACTCTCATTGATGCCGCCATGTTCAGAATCAAGCATTGTTTGCATCTGTTCATCAGAAAGGGCAGATGTAATAAAAATGCCCCAGTCACAATACTTTAAAAACATGACTTTAGCCTCATTACTGCCGGTATATACGTATGCATCCCGCAGGCCTGCAAACATCTTATGCAAATTATACCAGGGAGCCCAGGATGACCTGTATACCTTGAAATCTCCTTTCATCAGCGTACTCCAGAGACCCTTGCTGTTTGGAATCCCGCCAAGATATCCCTTTCCCCAGTCGGAATTGTTCTTTTCGTTTGCATCCTGGCAAATTTTCAGTTCAGCGATCATGTAGTCCATCCGCCTTTTACATTCGGCATTGCCTGTGGCAGCATAATTCATTGCCAATGCTGATAAATAATGGCCGCCAATGTGACCATCCAAACCCTGCCAGTTTGGGAAAAGGGGTGCTTTTTCCGGCAGGCCGGCTTCTTTTCTGAAAGGAGCCAGTAAACGATCAACATCATACTTTAAAAGAGTTTGGATATTCAGATCACGGGCATGTTTGAAAGGTCCGTCCAGTAATGTAACATCTTTCAGAGGGAATTCATTCGGGTAAAGCTTATCCTGTGCATGAATTTCACCGCAAGTCAGAAATATGCATGCAAGAACACTGAAAAGTGAATTTATTTTTAACATATAATATTTATTAGATAATCTTATAAAGTCTGCCACCAATGTTCAGTTAAAGGTTATTCATACCTCAGACACTCAACCGGATTCCTTGCCGTTGCTTTCCAGCTGAATGCTCACAGTCAGCAATGCTACTGCCAGTGCCACAGCACCTGCAGCTCCAAATATCCACCAGCTCAGTGATGCTATCCCAAGCAATCCCAAAGTTGCTAGGAAATTCAGCAACAACAAAGGTTCAATTGGTTTTCGGAGCGATTCTTATGTTATTTGAATATCAATTGAGCAAAATTGTAGAGGTTATTCCTCCAGACAGGCCATGTATGTCCGCCGGGGTATTCGCTGTATATGTACTTCACATTCAGCTCGTTCAGTTTTTTCATCATCGCCTGGCAATTGTTATATGCAATATCTTCCTTCCCACCCATAGCAATCCAGAAAAGCTTAAGAGAGTTGATCTTATCAGGATTATTCTTAATGAAATCATATTGTTTATTGGCCAGGTCATTTTGGGCCGGCATTATCCAGCCTGAGCTGAATACCCCCAGATAAGGGAACATCTCAGGATTGTTGATCCCAACATAAAGGGTCTGCAATCCGCCCATAGATAATCCGGCAAGGGCGCGATTACCCGGACCGGTCTCAACGCGATAATTTTTTTCAACAAACGGGATGATGGATTGCTTCAGCTCTCTTTCGAATATTCTCAGCGTATTCTCTCCAAAGCCCTGTTGCCCGGTAACATTGCCGTCAGGCATCACTATCAGCATCGGCTTTGCTTTGTTTGCTGCAATGAGATTGTCAAGGATCAGGTCTGTTTTACCCTGTGTAGCCCAGCCTCTCTCATCTTCACCTCCGCCATGAAGTATATAAAGCACGGGGTATTTCTGATCAGTATTGACATCATACCCGGCCGGTTTATAGATATAAAACTGACGCCATGTATTAAATACTGAGGAATAATACCTTTTAATGGCAATCTCTCCGTGTGCGACATCTTTGACTGCGTAATAGCCATCGCCGCTGAATGGAACTTCAATACCACCTGCCATCCGGCCCATACCATAAAATGACTCACTTGCCGGATCGGCAACAGCAAATCCGTCGATCAGAAGAGAATAATAATGAAATCCCTCCGTCAAAGAATCGGTTGTTATTTCCCATACACCCTCGCTGTTCTTTACCATATCATATTTCTTAGCCAGGTCGAGCTGAACTTTCTGAGCATCAGGAGCTGTTACGCGAAAAACGGCACGCCCGTCGGGCATTATCTGGGGATATTTGCCTCCCCTGATATTGGAAGGAGCAGGAGTTCCTAACAGGCTGTATTTGTTGAATTTAGAAATATCAACCGGCTTAAAAATCAGCTGGGAAAACATGTACAGGGAGTTTTTCCATACTTTAAAATTGTGCACTCCGGGTTCTACGTAATAGATATGGGGAACATTATTTGCACTCATATAATCATGAGTCCTCTTGCTGAAGGAGATCAGGCCGTCAGCATCGCCGCATGAGATCCATAGCAGCTTTAGTTTCTTTATGGCCTCTTCAGGGTCGGGAAGCAGCTGTTCCGGGGGTTTGGTATTAGGCGCTGAGGAGAATCCGCCTACCCAGGCAAACTCATCGAGGTTGCCAAGCCCGAAATTCAACGATTGTCCTCCACCCATCGACAGGCCTGCAATGGCTCGGTTTTCGCGATCTTTGATTACCGGATACTTTCTCTCGATAAAGGGAATGAGATCGTTAAGAAGGTCTTTCTCGAAAGTTGCAAAGGCCTGCACTCTGTCAGGAGCCATTGTATTCACCGGGCGATCATCCTTTATAGCCCTGCCATTGGGCATAACCACGATCATGGGCTCAACCTTTTTATCAGCATAAAGATTATCAAGGATAACCTGTGGCTGTCCTCCCTTAAGCCATTCCTTTTCATCGCCGCCGATACCATGCAGCAGGTATAAGACAGGATATTTTTTGCTTTTCGAATATCCCGGTGGCGTATATATTATGGCTCTTCGGTTTGTCCCGACTGTTTTTGATGAATAGGTGATTGTATCTATCTTCCCGTGTGCAATTGAAGTCCGGGGAGAGTCAAATCCTTCGGGAGCATGCTTTTCGACCGGCTGTGTATTTGCATATGCGATCAGCATAAAAAGTGCTGTTATGGTCGTGGCTATCTTTTTCATATCCTGTAGATTTTGTTGCATAATTGTTTGTGACCTGCTTTGGAAGCAATGCCGGCAGAGAGGCAGGAAAAAACTGCTAAATATCTCATGGCTAATTCTGAAATAAAAGCTGAGCAAAGCCGTACAGGCTTTTACGCCAGGTCTGGAATTCATGTGCTGTTCCCGGTGCTTCGAAATAGACATGCCTGATGCCGGCTTTTTCCAGTTGTTCATGAATGCTCCTGCCTGTATTCGGGCCCTCTTTGGATCCCATGCTGATATAGAACACTTTAACCTGTTTTTCAAATTCTGCAGGTTTGGAGAGCAATCCGTTATAGCCTGTTTCCACGCCGGGAAAACCAAATGGTGCGCTGAAAATGCCAATGTTGGCAAATTTGTCAAGGTTTGTCTGAGTGATCTGATAGGTCTGTGTGCCCCCGAGCGAAAGTCCGGCCATTGCCCGGTGTTCACGATCCGGGATTGTCCGGAAATCAGCATCGATTGCCGGGATAAGATCTTTTACAATAACCGAGCCAAAGCCATCCCAGAAGGAAGGGATACCTGGTCCCTGCCCCGGGCCGCCGGGACGCTGTCCCTGGCCCGCAGTCGCCTGGTTCTGTTGTTGCTGAGCAGGTCTTGCACCTTGCCCCTGCCGCGCCTGTCCTGTGCCCTGTGCTGCCTGTGCTCCAGGGCGACGTCCGCCACGCATTCCGGCCGCGATTCCTCCATCTTCCATAACAATGATCATAGGCTTAGCCCTGCCCTCTGCGATCAGGTTGTCGAGGATGAAGTTCGTACGTCCCTGGTTTGACCATGCACGCCTGTCCTCACCCATGCCATGCTGAAGATAGAGTACAGGATAACGTTTATCGAGGTTTTTGGTATAGTCAGGAGGAGTGTATATATACACATGCCTGTTCTCACCAGTCGACTCTGAAAAATACCAGTACGAGACTACTTCGCCATGCGGGACTTTCTTAATGTCATAAAAATCCACTCCTTCTTCAGGGACTTCAATACCGCTCATCATACGGCTGGCGCCGAAAAAGGTTTCGCTTGAAGGATCAGCTACATCAACACCGTCGATCTTTAGTGTATAGTAATGAAAACCGGGATCGAGTGGTGCTGTAGTTCCGGTCCAGAAACCATCATCACCTTTTGTGAGTGCAACATTACCCAGGCTCACTACCACACTATGTGCCTCAGGGGCACGAACGCGGAAAAAAGCCCTGCGCAGCGAATCAATACGTGGGTATTCGGCTCCCACCAAGTTTGTGGAGGCAGGTTTTGAACCGGCCGGTGGCGGTGGCGGGGGTGCCTGTTGTGATTGCTGGACCTGAGCTGTACACAGAGAGCCGGCTAATAATAAAAGGAATGAACAGGTCATTAATCTTCTCATATCAATAATTTTTAAAATGTTTCATTTAAATAATAATTGTGCGAACCGGAACAGATCTCTTCGCCATGTTAACCATTCATGAGCTGTGCTCTGCGATTCATAGTAAACATATTTAACACCTGTCTTGTCGAGCATGGCACGGAAGGCCCCGACAGAGCCGGGAAACGGATCAGGTTCTTTAGTCCCCAGGCCAAGCCAGAAAAGCCTGATCTGCTTATTCAGCGCGTCTCCGTCTTTGAATTTCCCGTTCATAAATGTTGCCGGATCAATTTCCGTAGTATTGGGAAAATTGGATGTACCGCTGAAACCACCTATGTATGAGAATTTATCGAGGTTGTTCATTGTGATCTGGATGGTCTGGTTGGCTCCCATCGATAGTCCTGCCATAGCCCTGTGACTGCGGTCTGCAATCGTCCGGTACGAGCCATCGATCATTGGGATTATTTCGTTGATCAGTACCTCTTCGAAGGTTGAAATACCACCGGGGCCTCCGGGAGGACTCCCGGGAGTCTGTACCTGGCTTGGTTTTGATGCATAGCCGTTATCTATTACAATGATCATCGGAACAGCCTTTTCTTCAGCTGTCAGGTTATCAAGAATAAGGTTGGCTTTGCCCTGGACCGGCCAGCCTGTTTCATCTTCTCCCATACCATGCTGAAGATAGAGGACAGGATAACGAACGGAGCTGTTTTTGTCATAACCGGGAGGAGTATAAACGAAGCATCGTCGCCATGCCCGTGTGATCTCAGAGAAATACAGATTCTCCCTGACCTGGCCATGCGGCACATTTTTCAGGGCATAGAACTCCTGATCTATTGCAGGAATTTCTATCCCGCTACCCCAGCGGCTGGCGCCATAGAAGAACATGCTTCCCGGATCAGGAACCCGGGCGCCATCGATATTGAGCTGGTAGTAGTGGAAACCTTCATCCTGGGGACGTGAATCGCCGGTCCATACACCCTTGGAATCTTTAACCAGATCGTATCGTACACCACCGATGTCGAGCTGTAC
>JBAVOD010000311.1:0-2884 GCA_049691735.1 Bacteroidales bacterium | reverse complement strand
CATTAATTCAATGAACGATAAACCTTTAAATCATTTAAAATATGCTATGGCTTCTTAACCGCACAACGCGTTAACATTATATAATATAAGGTATGATTTATATACATTTTATTGTATATTAACATTTAATTATATAAGGTTATAGTTATATAATGCTTTAATCATATAAAATTAAAGTTCTATTAAATTACAGTCACATAAAATTAAAGCTATATGAAATTTGCCGTATAAAATGCTTGTTTAATATGATAAAAGTACAATCTACCCGTTTGGCCTGCCAGGAATAACCAATTTTCAAAACAACTTCAGTTCCACCAGTTTTTTGAAAACAAGCTCAGGAGTAAGCCATAACATACAGGCATGATCCTTCCTCTTACATTTGCCCTTCCCGTATACGGTGCAGGGACGACAGGTAAGCCGATCGAATGGGATACTGTTAGCATACCCTTCCGGCTGATTCCAGGGCCCGAAACCCGCTGCAGGATCAGTCCCACCCCAGATCGAAACAACTCTGGTGCCTGACAACGCAGCCATGTGCATATTCGAGGAATCCATTGATATTATGAGACTCAGCTTTGTCATTAAGGCTAGCTCCTGATCAAGGTTCAGCACACCCTGCAGATTCACCGATCCCGGTACTCTTTTCTGAAGAGATGAAAGCCCTTCTGCATCTTCAATGCCTCCGAAGAGCCAGATCTTAGCCCTGAATTTACCTGTGATCATTCCAAGCAGCTCAACCATGTATTGTTCAGGCCACATTTTGAGCCTGTGCTTTGCGAACGGAGCCACTCCGATATTGATGCCCCCGGTGATACCCGAAATATCAACTGCATTGTGGACAGCCGCCGGAGAAGGCACAATCCAGGGTCCTTCAGAAGGATTCACCCTGAATCCGGCCCGGCCAAACACATCCTCGTAACGCTCAACAGTATGCCTGAGCTTCTTTCTGCTTCTTCCGGTTATAAGCATCTTTTTCTCTTTCCTGCCTTTGTCAATATACCTTACCGTAACCCCTCCAGCCCTGAATATTGCCCTGAGAACCTTGGAACGTATAACATCGTGCAGATCAATAACATAATCAACCTTTCCCTGCCCGACAATGTCCCGGTAAAGAAGAAATAACCCTGCAATCCCCTTATGACGTTTTTCGAAATCGGGAAAAAAGAACTTAAGACCGTCAATGGAATTGAAAAATGGCCTGAACATCTTCCGTGTAAGCAGAATAAGCTCCACACCAGGGTATTGATCCCTCATGCTTTTTAATACCGGAGCAACCAGGGCAACATCCCCCATCGCGGAGGTTCTTATCACCAGAAGACGCATTTCAGTACTTTTCGTATGATTTCTCTTCAATCAGTCCGGAGGATGTTGTGAGATTGATCTCTCTTTTAATTCCGGATCTGAGATCATTCTTCCTATATACCTCCCTGGCAGCAGCAACAAACTCCTTTCCAAAATCGTTCCTCCTCTCAAATCCCCTGATCCTGTCCTCGATATCCCAGAGGTCGGAGTTGACCTTATACAATGATACATAAAGCGGATTGTCCTTATTCATTATTGCCAATGAAGCCTCAGCCAAAATATCATGTTCCTTTTTCAGATTTGCAAGCTTTGCCGCATCCCTTATTCTTTCCATCTTGATACAGATAATTGTCAGCTTGTCAATTATCTCACCGTTGGATACTTCTATCTTCATCCCGGGAAATTATTAAAACACTCAAATTTAGTATCTTTTTCAGGACAGGCTTATACTCGAGGTTTAAAATGCTTCCGAAAACCTAGTACGGGTCAACATCTACCGAGATCCTTAACGCCGATGCACCCTTCTCGTTCTCAACCGTCCCGATTGCTTCAGCAATATATTTTTTTGAGGCAATAAGTGATCGCTCCCTGTCAAGCTTCAGTATTATGTCCTTAATGTACCATGACTGAATTTGTGAAATTACCGGAAATTCGGGTCCCAGAACCATTTTGCCGAACTCCCTCCTTAGAAGTCCGCCAAGGATCGCGGAATACCCGTTCAGTGCAGCGCGATCGCGGTGCCTGATAATTATTTTAATCATCCTTGAATATGGAGGATAATTGAAGGTCCTGCGCTCTTCAGACTGCATCCTGAACATGTTTTTATAATCATGATGCAGCACAAGCCTTATTATTTTATGTGATGGATCCGATGTCTGAATTACTACCCTGCCTGGCTTTTTGCGCCTTCCTGCCCTGCCGCTTACCTGCTCCATCAGCTGAAAACTCCTTTCATGAGCCCTGAAATCGGGGAAATTAAGCAGGTTGTCAGCATTCAGTACACCCACAACAGTCAGATTCTCAAAATCAAGACCCTTTGAGATCATCTGCGTACCTATCATTATATCAATCCGGTGTTCTTCAAATGCGGTTATCAACCTTTGAAAAGAATTCCTGCCTCTTGTTGTATCCTGATCCATTCTCGCCACCCTGGCAGAGGGAAAAACGATCTTAATCTCATCTTCTATCTTTTCAGTGCCGAATCCTCTTGTGACAAGTCCGGTGGAATGGCAGGAAGTGCAATTGTGCGGGATCTCTGACGTGTATCCGCAATAGTGGCAGACAAGGCTGGCGATCCCCTTGTGATATGTAAGATTTACGTCACACCTTATGCATTTTGGAATCCAGCCGCACTCAGGGCATTCAATATACGGCGAAAAACCCCTCCTGTTCTGGAAAAGTATAATTTGCTCATTATTACCCAGGGCCTTGTCGATTGCCTCAAGCATCTCGGGCGTAAAATGCGAGACCATCAGCTTCTTTCTGTAAGCCTCGCGCGAATTGGCCAGTACAATTTCGGGCAGCCTGACATTTCCGAACCGCTCATTTATTTCCACCAGCCCGTATTTCCCTGTCAGGGCAT
>JBAVOD010000310.1:0-5230 GCA_049691735.1 Bacteroidales bacterium | reverse complement strand
GGTTTGCCTTTATGAGGGATCTCCCTGATGTTAGCAGAAACTCAATTAATGTCAATTTTATGACCAGAATACCTGTGACGAAGCGCCGGCGGCGCAGCGCGTAGCCTCTTGTGCCTCCGCTGAAGCTACGGTGGGCAAAGCCTGCTCCCCGACCTGAAAAATATATAGAACATTCCTAAAATTATGTAGCAGAAAGGGAACCGGGGCACAGTAATTTTAAATGTCCGAAAAGCAAAATTAATTGTTAGTAAATCAGTACAAAAGAAAGTTAAAATATATGGATATGAAAGATAAAAATATGGACCAGAAACTTAAAGCTCAGCCACATCCTGAACACGTCAGTTCATCAGGTAAGTATCCTAAATATATATGCCCTATGAAATGTGAGGGTGAAAAGGTATATGACGAACCCGGTAATTGTCCTGTTTGCAATATGCACCTGGTGCCAGTGGACGTAAGCACCAAGCATGATGAACATAATCATGAGCATAGTCATGAAATGCACGCAACGGGAAAAGGTAAATACTACTGTCCTATGCGTTGCGAAGGCGATAAAACCTACGACAAACCGGGTGATTGTCCGGTTTGTGGCATGCACTTGCAAAAAGAGGTAAGTATTTCTAACCAAAAGACGGTCATTTACACCTGCCCCATGCACCCTGAAGTGAAACAAAACAAACCCGGTTCATGTCCGAAGTGCGGGATGACCCTGGTGCCGGAAAAGGGGGAGGAAACCAGCGAGGAAGAAAAGGCATATAAAAGGATGGCTAAGAAATTCCGGGTTGCCCTTGTATTAAGTATTCCGGTATTCGTGATTGCCATGTCTGATTATATTCCTTTTCTTCATCTTGAAAATGTTGCATCACAAAAAGTATGGAATTGGATAGAATTTATTCTGGCAACGCCGGTGGTATTTTATTCAGGCTGGGATTTTTTTAAGCGAGGTTGGAGTTCAATACGCCGCTGGTCACCAAATATGTGGACATTAATCTCAATTGGCGTTGGAGCAGCATATTTATTCAGTGTCTTTGGCCTTTTGTTCCCTGGTTTGTTTCCTTCCCAGTTCAGGGATATGCAAGGTAATGTGCATTTGTATTTCGAAGCAGCTGCAGTAATTCTTACACTGGTTTTATTAGGACAGGTACTGGAACTCAGGGCGCACAGCAAGACCAATTCTGCCATTAAAGCCTTGTTAGGTCTTGTGCCTCCTGTAGCAAGGGTTATCCGTAACGGGCAGGAAGAGGAAATACCTCTTGAGGAAGTTCAGGTTGGCGATACGCTTAGGGTGAGACCCGGTGAGAAAATCCCTGTTGACGGATTAATCACGGATGGAACTGCCGTTATTGATGAAAGCATGATCACCGGTGAGCCTATTCCTGCCGACAAATCAAAAAATGATAAAGTAACTGGAGGAACGATAAATGGCAAGACATCTTTCGAAATGAGGGCAGAAAAAGTCGGTTCCGATACACTGCTCTCACAAATTATTGAGATGGTAAACGAAGCCAGCCGTTCCCGTGCCCCTATCCAGACACTTGCCGATGTGGTGGCAAAGTATTTTGTGCAGATTGTAATCAGTGTTGCCCTGGCAACTTTTGCAATATGGGCAATATGGGGTCCTGAACCGGCTTATGTATATGCATTTGTGAATGCTGTGTCTGTCCTGATCATTGCGTGTCCCTGTGCCCTGGGACTGGCAACACCCATGTCAATCATGGTGGGAACCGGACGTGGCGCCCAGTCGGGCGTGCTGGTGAAAGACGCCAGTGCCATTGAAGAAATGAATAAAGTAAACACCCTTATTATTGATAAAACCGGTACAATTACCGAAGGTAAACCAGCTTTAAAATCCTATGCCTCATTTGGTAACTTTTCAGACGATGAAATACTCCGTTTAGCAGCTTCTGTTGACGCGTTCAGCGAACACCCGGTTGCTGAAGCCATTGTTAAAGGAGCAAAAGAAAAAGGGATTGAACTGCTAAAGGTTGAAGATTTCGAATCTGTTACAGGTAAAGGGGTAAGAGGTGTTTATGATGGGAAACCGATTGGTCTGGGAAATAACCGGTTGCTTTACGACTTTAAGGCAAACCTTGACAAAGGGCAGATGGAACAAGTAAAGGAATGGCAATTGACAGGACGTACTGTAATGTACCTGCTGATTGGAAATAAGGTGGAAGGAATTGTAAGTGTTGCTGATACCATTAAAACGACATCGGCCGATGCAATTAAAGCTTTGCAAAAAATGGGTGTAAAAGTATATATGCTTACCGGCGACAATGAATTTACAGCCAAAACAGTAGCCGACGAATTAAAACTGGACGGATACCAGGCAGATTGCCTGCCCGATGATAAATTTAAAAAAGTAAAAGAACTTCAGGAAAAGGGCCAGATAGTGGCAATGGCAGGCGACGGCATTAACGATGCCCCCGCTCTTGAACAGGCCAATGTGGGCATCGCAATGGGAACCGGAACTGATATAGCCATGCAAAGTGCTGAAATCACCCTTGTAAAAGGCGACCTTAATGGAATCGTCCGTGCAAAGGACTTGAGCCATAAGGTAATGGAAAATATCAGGCAAAACCTGTTTTTTGCCTTTGTATATAATTCCATTGGCGTACCGATTGCTGCAGGAATTCTTTATCCGGTCTTCGGAATATTGTTGAGTCCGATCATCGCAGCAGCCGCCATGAGCTTCAGTTCCGTTTCAGTAATATCTAATGCATTAAGGCTTAGAAACAAATAAATTGTAAGCGTCTGTAACCGCGATTAAATACCCCTCTGTCAGCCTGTTGGCGGACATCTCCCCTGAGAGGGGCGAAGGTACTGGTTATAGAATAATCTGCGGGAAATTCTTCAGGATTTCTGGCCCGAATATTGTTATTTATCATTTCACAGAAAATCTTATCTTTAAAACAATTAAATAATTGCAAATGAAGAATCTGATCCTCATTACATTATTGGGCCTATACTCCTTCTCTAACCTGTTGGCTGATACTGATAAGGAGATTAAGGCAAATATCAGCCATGTAACTGTTTACCCCGACCGCGCACAGATAAGTCATGAAGCAACTGTTGACCTGCAAACCGGCAATACAATACTGAAACTTACCGGGCTTTCACCATATATTGACGCACGGAGCATACAGGTTAAAGGCTATGGTGACTTCACGATACTTTCTGTTAACCAGCAGAATAATTACCTCCAGAATCTTGAGGATATGCCGGAGGTAAAAACGATAAGAAGCCAGATACAGACTCTTCAGATGAAAGTTGAGGACGAAAAGGCAGCCATCTCGGTGTTGAATGAGAAAGAAGCATTCCTTATCGCAAACAGGGCAGTCCTGGTTAAGGAAACCACATTTTCCCTTGAACAGTTCAGGAGCATGATGGATCTATACTCAACGAATATGGACCAGATCACCACCTCAAAACTCAGGAAGAACAGGACAATTAAGGACTACGAAAAACAGATCGAAGCCCTTCAGCAACAGATCTCCGACAGGTTCGGAAAGCAGAGACTTCCCTCGGGTGAGATTGCTGTGACCGTTTCCTCTGAGAAACCGGTTACAGGGCGGCTGACATTCAGTTATGTAGTCTCAAATGCGGGATGGTATCCATCATATGATATAAGGGTTGATGACATTACAAAGCCTGTCACACTTTATTATAAAGCTAATGTGTATCAGAATACCGGAGTGGTGTGGAAAGATGTTAAACTATCCTTTTCAAATGCAACACCGTGGATCTCCGGGAATATACCGGTACTGAATCCATGGTTTATCGATTACTATTCGCCGCGGCCTGTAATGCGTATCAGAGGAGCCGCCTCAATGCCGCGAAAATCCGACTCAGCCGATATGGCAGTTTTGAATAACAAGGAAGAATTCAATGAATCTGAGGCGGCACCGGTCCCGGTGGAAAAGAATGTAGGTGAGACCACCGTTTCATTTGATGTCACGACTCCCTATTCGATAGCTTCCGACGGCAAGGTACAGACGATCGAGATCCAGAGGACATCAACTCCTGCAGTATACAGGTATCTGACGTTACCGAAGCTTTCTCCACTGGTCTACCTTACCGGTAACATTACAGACTGGGCGCGGCAAAGTCTTATCAGCGGTGAAGCTACCCTATATTTCGAAAATACATTTGTAGGCAAATCATACCTTGATGTGAACCAGCTGAAAGACACCCTTTCAATTTCGCTGGGGACCGACAACAGCATTCTGGTCAAACGCGAAAAAAGAAAGGAATATACAAGCACGAAGCTGATTGGCCAGAACAAAACCGAGACCTTCTCGTTTCTTTTAACGGTCAGAAACAATAAATCGACTCCTGTGAAAATAACAGTTAAAGATCAGGTACCTGTCTCTTCTAACAGTGGCATTGAGGTTGAAGCAACTGAACTTTCAGGCGGCAGGTATAATAAGCCAACCGGTGAGGTGGCATGGGATCTGGAGATTAAACCCCAGGAAACAAAACAGCTTATCCTGACATATTCAGTTAAGTATCCTAAAGACAAAACCGTGGTTCTGGAATAACAATACAATCTCAATGAAATTCATTGGCAATATTATCTGGCTGGTCTTCGGTGGCATTCTGATAGCAATCGAATACTTTATCGGGAGTATAATCCTTATGGTCACCATCATCGGCATTCCATTCGGTCTCCAGACTTTGAAAATGGCTTCACTTGCAATCTGGCCTTTCGGGCGGACCAGCAGGGTAAAAGAGAGGGCTTCGGGATGCCTGTCAATCCTTATGAATGTGCTGTGGCTGCTTTGCGGCGGTATATGGATAGCCATCACACATGCTTTCTTCGGAGTTCTCCTGTGCATCACGATCGTAGGGATACCATTCGGGCTGCAGCACTTTAAACTGACCGAGGTCGCTATAAATCCTTTCGGAAGGGATATTGAGTACATTTAGGTTTTTTCAGGTAAACTCCATACATGGACAACTCAGAAAGCACCGGAACTCCTATCGGTCGTTTCGGAAAATTCGGACTGATCGATCACATCATTAAAAATGGGGTTATCCGTAACAGCAGTACACTCGCTGGTCCGGGTGACGATGCAACTGTGATTGACCAGGGGGATTTACTGACTCTGGTAACCACCGATCTCCTCCTTGAGGGCATCCACTTCAACCTTATGTATTCCCCTCTGAAACACCTTGGATACAAGGCTGTTATACGCGCAGTTTCAGATATTTTTGCAATGAATG
Organism: Bacteroidales bacterium; assembly: GCA_049691735.1. GTDB lineage: Bacteria > Bacteroidota > Bacteroidia > Bacteroidales > VadinHA17 > LD21. The sequence continues at coordinate 4 of JBAVOD010000310.1, read as the reverse complement.
GCAC
>JBAVOD010000309.1:0-9867 GCA_049691735.1 Bacteroidales bacterium | reverse complement strand
CTGGCGGGTCATGACCATGAATGATACTATCAGCACGATCGAAATCAAATACTGTATCACGGAGAGTCCGCTTTGCATCCGTAACTTTCCCCTGACGCTGAAGTTGCCGAAAATTGTAGCAGGCTTGAAGTTTGAAATTATTATTGCAGGGTATAATCCGGCAAGAACACCTGTTAAGATCACTCCGGGAATAACGAATAATATACCGGGAAAGCGAAGAGCTGCAAGTGCCGGAAAATCTTTTTGGATCAATGAGATAAACGGGGCTTCAAAAAGAATGGCCAGGTATATTGCGAGAATGAATGCAATAACACTGATCGTGACCGACTCAATAATAAATTGATTGAAAATATCTTTTCGTTCGGCGCCGGCTGCCTTTCTTATGCCGATTTCTTTGACCCTGGCAAGATGATTTGAGATGAAAAGAATGATGAAGTTTAAAATGGAAATTAGCAATATCAGGGCAGTAACAATACTGAAGAGCGAAATTGAGCGGCGGTCGGCATGAAGAGTTTCACTTGTTGCACTTGCAGTTAACGGGCTCAGATAGGAATTTCTGAATGGCAGAAGTTTAAAGGGTTGTTTTATATAATGCTCCTGCATATAATCCTGAGTGATCTCTTTCTCAAGTTTTTGGGGATCGCTTTTCCTGTTCAGAAGGAAAAAGAGTCGTGAATAAAATATGCCGTTCCTCCACTCACCCCCGAGATCATTGACATTTTCCCAGTTGATCACTGCCTGCGCATTGATACTTGAATTTCCGGGAAGATCTTCAAAGAGAGCAGTGACGGTATAAACCTTCCTGTGCTGGATATTTATTGTTTGTCCTATCGGATCATAATTTCCGAAAATCACCCTTGCAAGCGACGTACTTATGGCAAGGCTGTTATTTCCCGGCAAAGGATCATAAATGTTTCCGCCCAGGATGTTCACTGAGAATATTTTAAAGAAATCGTTGTCGGTCTTAACAAGATTGGTAACCTGATAGGGGGATTTGTTGTAAACTAACTCTGAAGTTCCATTCTCGTATCTGCAAATCCTTTCAATCTCAGGATACCTGTCTTTCAGATCTTTAACCAGGTCGCCCCTGAATGTTGTAATTCCCTTTTCGGTGCACAAACGGTATATCCTGCCAATTTCAGGGAAAGATTTATCAAAGTCCAGTTCACTAAAAATATATGATGAAAGGAGCAATACAATAGCAAGACTGAAAGAGAATCCCCCGATTATTACAAAAGCGAATACCGGATTCCTTTTCAGTATACGGATGATTATTTTTAAATAGTTACCCATAAAAATCTGTCATCGTGCATCTGTCCCCTTCTCAGGGGGACTTCAGGGGGTTGCACATAGTACATCGTGTCTCCTGTCCCTTTCCCCAGGAGCCCTGCCCCCTGCCTCCTGCTCCCTGCCCCCTGCCCACGGCGCCCTGCTACTCATACCTCAACGCCTCCACCGGATTTCTTGTTGCCGTCCTCCAGCTCTGCCAGCTTACCGTGGTTAAAGCTATCACGAGCGCAATTAATCCGGCTGAGGCAAAGATCCACCAGCTTACAGGGGTTCTATAAGCAAAGTTTTTCAGCCAGAGATGCATCACAAACCAGGTGACCGGGGTCGCAATGATAAATGCTGCAATAATCCACAAAAAATATTCTCTGGCAAGCATCATCAACAGTTCAGTCACCCTGGCGCCGTTTACTTTACGTATGCCGATTTCTTTTGTACGTGTAACAGAGATCATCATCACCAGGCCGAAAAGTGAAAGGATGACGATGATAATTGCCATAATGCTGAATAATGTAAAGCATTTGAACAGCTGAACGTGAGATTTGTACTGAGCGTTGAAAAAATCATCCAGGAAATAGTATTCAAAATACTGACCTTCAAAGTATTTTCTGAATTCTGAAGCTACTTTGTCAACGGTCCCGGATATGTCCTCACCATGAATCTTTATAAAGATAAAATAACCAGCCTGATCACAATTAAAAATTGTAGGCTTGACTTCCAGGTCGAGTGAATTCTGAAAGTATCCGTCAATTATACCTACGATTTCTCCAACCTCACCCTGAGGATCAGAATCATAATCGAGCAACGTTTTACCTAACAGCTCATTGGGATCATCCTTTCCGAAAACGAATGCAGCTTCCCTGTTAAGTATAATATGACGCGGACCGCCGGTCCAGTTGTTTTCATCACTGAAGAATTGTCTTCCCGCAATTAACCTGACATTGAAAAACTGAAAAAAGTCATAGGCTACATCCGCCTGGAAAAACTGGTAGTCAAGTTTTCCTTCACCCTTAAGTGCAATTCCCCCTTTGACCCAGCTGTTTTTTTCTCCAGGGGTAATCGTCGAAAAAGTGAAATCTGTTATTCCCGGTATCTTCATTACACCTTGCTGGAATGCAGCCTGTGAAGAGTTGAATTCACGGGCGACAGGCCTTTTTACGACAAGCACCTGGTCGATATTCATAGTGAAAGCTTCCTTCTGCATGTAGGTCATCTGTTTCATTATGCCCAGTGTGGTACCAATGAGTATTATAGCGATCACGAACTGCAGGATCAGCAGGAATTCCCTGTAGAATTTCCTGCTCTTCAACACCAGTTCTTTTTTGATGAATGAAACCGGGGCCGCATTTAATATCCTGATACCCAGCAGGAAACCAACAGTCAGATTTACCAGGATAAACAATATTGATGGAAGCAGCCATGTCTGAACATCAAAGGCTGTCCTCAAAGTAAAATCGAGGTTCAGAAAGTTTTGAAAAACAGGGAAAAGAAGGAACAATAACAAAAATGACAAAGCCAGGCTGATCAATCCTGTCAAAAGTGCTTCAGTTGTAAACTCTGAAATTATATTCCGGTTCGTTGCACCATTAGCCATCCTGATCCCGATTCCATTGATGCGTCTTGCTGATAGCGATGAATAAAGATTCAAATAATTGAGGCCGGCGCTGATGAGAATTAAAAATGCGATTGCCAGCAATATGGAAATGTACCTGGGATTTCCATTGGTTTCATGCTCAAAACGGTAACTGGAATGCAGATGTATATCAGTAACCGGCTGAAGGTGATATTCGAGCCGGAAATCTATAATTACCCCCCTTGATAGAAAATTCATCAATGCCAGGTCGGTGATGATTTTTGAAACCTTCTCCGGGTCCGATCCTTCCCTCAGCAGAAAATAAGTATTGGTATTGTTACAGCTATAACAGTAGGAGCTATTGGTAAGTGTTGATAATGAGATTGCAATGTCAAATTTAAGATGTGAATTCTGAGGCACATCTTTTATTACCCCCTGGACAACCACCGGTTTTTTCCCGGGATTTACGCCATAAATGATTTTGCCGACAGGATCTTCATCTCCGAAGTATTTTTTTGCCAGCGATTCGGTGAGAATTGCGACATCAGGTTGGCGCAAAAAACTTTTCTTATCACCTGAAATGACCTCATGCGCGAAAAGGTCGAAGTATGAGCTGTCAGCAAGCAGAGTTCTGTCTTCTTTGAATATCTGATCACCTGCCTCGATATACTGGGTTACTTTTTTGCAGCGGCAGAAGTTCTCTATTTCGGGGATCTTCTCAAATGCAATTTGTCCGACATAATAATTATTGCCGACGCTTTTGTCCAATCCGGTCTTATAATATCTGTAAAGAACAAGACGATGCAGACGTCCCGCATTTTCGAAGAATTTATCATAGCTCTCTTCAAACCTGATATATTGGAATATAAGTAAGACCGTCATCATCCCGATGGCAAGCCCGACAATATTAATCAAGCTTATCCCCTTGTTTTTCAGGATATTCCTTAACGAAAGGCGTATATTTTTAAATATCATACTCAAAATCTTGATTCAGGTTCCCGTACCTTCCCCCCATCCAGGGGGGATGCCTCGTCAGAGGCAGGGGGGTCGCCCGAAGTGTATCTAAGTGTTCCGTACCTTCGCCCCTTTTAGGGGAGATGCCTCGCCAGAGGCAGAGGGGTCGCCCCGAAGTGTATCTAAGTGTTCCGTACCTTCGCCCCTTTCAGGGGAGATGCCTCGCCAGAGGCAGAGGGGTCGCCAAATCCTATTATTCATACCTCAAAACCTCTACCGGATTTCTCGTCGCTGCCCTCCAGCTTTGCCAGCTGATTGTAAGAACTGCAATAATAACTGCCGAAAGCCCCGCCACAGCAAAGATCCACCAGCTGATCCCGGTTTTGTAGGCAAACCTCCTGATCCATACCGATATGAGCCAGACTGAAACAGGAACTGAAACAATGATCGCTGCCATCACCCACCTGAGGAAATCGAAATTCAGCATCAGCAGCACTTCTGAAATTGTTGCACCGTTTACCTTCCTGATGCTTATTTGCTTTTTTTGCTTTGCGATGCTTATGAGAGAGATCCCGAACAATCCCATTATCGAAAGTACCATGGCGAGTATCGAAAAAGCACTTATGACTCTGTACTGGTTCCTCTCACGTTCGTAAAAATTTGTAACTTCATCATTAAGGTACCTGACTTCAAAAATCTCTTCCGGAGAGATCGCAGAGTACAGTTCCCTGAGTTTTTTGGTTATTGCTTCATCATTCTTTCCGTCGGTTTTTATTGCCAGCAGACCCATCTTTGCGGGATCCTGTTGCAGAATCACCATCGGTTCAATAAGCGTATGCATTGAGTGGGCATTGAAATCCTTTACGACTCCCCTGACCTTAAAAACCAGTAAGTTTTCACCGGCCTTAACATTATGCTTTTTTGCCGCTGATTCATTGATAACGATCTCGGGCGTACCAGTTTTGTACGGCCCGAATGAAGATCCTTCAACGATTTGAATTCCAAGAAGCTCAGTCATTCCTTCGCCCATTATTAATCCGTCAAACCTGATTCTGTCACCCTCAGTTGTTGCAAGATTGATCGGAATATAATTGCCAATCGGCGGGATAAATGATCCGCCGGCGACATTTACTACTCCCGGCATTTTCTTCATCTCATCGCAAAGAGTGAGAAAGCTTTTCTTAAGCTCATCCGAATTGAGATCGGCAACAAGAACATTACCGGGATCAATGCCGGTGTATCCTGTCATTGTGTATCGCAATTGTTTCGAAACTGCGATCATCCCCGAAACAAGGATCAGATAGATGGTGAAATGGAGGATCAGGAATGATGAATTCCACCTGAATGAGCTACCCGATCCGGACAGGCTTCCCGAAATCAGCTTCAGCGCGGGTACCCTTGAAAAGTTAAGTCCTATAACCCAGCCGGCAAGCAGGCCGGTCAGCAAAATTATAATTATAAGCAACAGCCATAATAACGGACTGAGAAATACCTGGCTGGTGAGTGTTTTATTGAGGGCAGCGTTAATAAACGTCATCCCGTAATCGATTACAAATGTTGCCGGAATGAGGCTAAGCACGACTATAATTACTGATTCTGTAAGGATAAGTTTCCTGATCTTGCCGGGTGATGCACCGTAAACTTTCCTTGTTCCAAGCTGCTGAGCTCTTTCTGACACTCCGGCTCTGGCAAGAAGCACATAATTTGTGATGGAAATAATAAGTATGATCAACGAGATAATCTCATAATACTTAAGCTCTTCGGGATTTCCGCGACGCTGAAAATAAGCTCCGTTGATCTCCCCCGATCCAAGGTAGATTTCGGCCGCAGGCTGAAGGCTGAAGCTTAAGCTGTCCTTGTTGGGAATGTCTATGAATTCCTTGTACTTAGCAAATTTTGCACGCAGCTCATCCGGATCTGCCTTGTTTTCCAGAACAAGGTATGAAAGAAATTCATTGTCGGCCCATCCAAGCTGCCTTACCTCGGCCGATCCCCAACCGTAAGCGCCAAGGATTCTTGTGAATTGCCTGAATGTTCTTTCGGACAATTTTATATCAGCAATGAATGCAGGGCTAAGAGTTGAATTAGAGGGCAGACTTTTATAGACGCCCGAAACGGTGAGCTGTATAAATCCGTCAGGAAACCGGACAGGCAGCACTGCTCCGACCGGCGAAAGGTTCCCGAAATATTTCATTGCCGAAATATCTGATATTGCAACTTCACTGACCGAGTTTGCACAAGTTCCGGAGATGAATTGTATTCCAAGGATCCTGAAAATGGACGAATCAGCAAATCCGAAATCCGGGGCCGGTACTATTTCATTCCACCGGGCCTTCATCTGCATTGTATTTGTCTGGTAGTACCTGAAGAATCCCTTTACTTCGGGGAAATCTGCAGCTATATTCTCAGCCAGTGGAAATTGGGTCTGAGCGATCTGTCCGAAATTAATCCGGTAAACTTTTTTATATCCGGGGAAAAACCTGTCAAATGACTTTTCATGGATTATGAGGGCAATCAGTGTCATTATGCAGCCAAGTCCTATTCCAAGCCCAAGTATACTGATCGCTGAGGGAACCTTATTCCTGAATATGTTCCTGAACGCCGCTTTAATGTCGGGTAGCATTAGGTAATTTTTTGATTCATCAGCTAATTTGATGCCGAAATATTAAATTATTGAATAACAGATTATTACTAGTCATGGTTAGATATATACGTACATTTATTTTACGCTTTGCCGTAAAAATATTTTACGGGTTGTTGAACTTTTGGTTCGTTTGGATTAACTTAACCTCCCTGTTTGAAAGACCTGTTTCGGAGAACGCGCTAAGATTATTAAAAACCGCATGATGGCAGCCCAAAACGGAAATATTCTTATAGTCGACGATAACAAAAGCATCCTGAGTGCTCTCGAGATACTTCTGACACCGGTATTCGGGGATGTTACTTCAATATCGAATCCAAACCAGATACCCTCGGAGCTGAAGAAAAAGGATTATAACCTCGTTATCCTTGACATGAATTTCAAGGCCGGGATAAACACAGGCAATGAAGGGATCTTCTGGCTCGGCAGGATCAGGGAAATGAATCCTGAGGTCTCGGTTGTAATGATCACGGCTTACGGCGATATCGACACGGCAGTGAGAGCATTGAAGGCGGGAGCAGCTGATTTTGTCCCAAAACCCTGGGACAATGAGAAGTTGCTTTCAACCCTGAAGCTCGCTTTGCAGCTGAGCATTTCTAAAAATGAAGTTAAACAGCTCAGGGAAAGGGAAACCGGGCTTAAAGAGGAGATAACGCGCGAACAGAAGTCAATCGTGGGTTCATCACCCCGGCTTATCAGCGTAATGAATCTTGTGAGAAAGGTAGCCGCTACCGATGCCAACGTGCTGATCACAGGTGAAAACGGGACAGGCAAGGAACTGATAGCCCAGGAAATCCATCGTTTGTCGGCCAGGGCAGGAGAGGTCTTTGTAAGTGTTGATATAGGCTCCCTCAGCGAAACCCTGTTCGAAAGTGAGCTGTTCGGGCATGTTAAGGGAGCATTTACAGATGCGCACGAAAACCGGCAGGGGAAATTTGAGACGGCGAGCAGAGGTACACTCTTCTTCGACGAGATCGGCAACCTGTCGTTTCATCTTCAGGCCAAGCTCCTTGCAGCAATAGAGAACAGACAGATCACGCGTATTGGCTCGAATCAGCCGATAGCAACCGATATCAGGCTCATATGTGCGACCAACAGGGACCTCGAAAGCATGATCAGGGATGGCCTTTTCAGAGAAGACCTGCTTTACAGGATAAACACTATCCAGATCGAAATACCTCCGCTGAGGGTCAGGGGGAACGATATTGAAATCCTTGCCGAATTCTTTCTTCAGAAATATGCCCGGAAGTACAAAAAACCGGAAATTAAATTGAACCGGGAAGCTGTTGAAAAACTCATGAGCTATTCATGGCCGGGAAACATCCGGGAGCTTCAGCATACAATTGAAAAGGCTGTGATCTTAAGCGATTCGCCGGTTTTACGACCTGAGGATCTTTTCATGAAACAACCATCATGGTTTGCTGGCAACAGCAGTTTTACCACCCTTGATGAAATGGAAAGGCAGATGATACAAAAGGCTATTGATAACAACAATGGCAACCTTACGGCAGCTGCCGAACAGCTTGGAATAACCAGGCAAACTCTTTATAACAGGCTAAAAAAAAGATAAAATGATAAGCAGGAATCTGTATGTCAATTTATTGGTGAGGGTACTGATAATTATAGTCCTTTCCGTTGCTTTCGGGTACATGGCAGCTTCAGGCAGATCGTTGCGGATCTCGCTGATCTGTTTTCTGCTTATTTTTGCTTTTACTGTCAGTCTTGTAACTTTTCTGAATTCCACCAATAGAAAAATAAGATACTTTTTTGAATCTGTCAGGAATGATGATTCAAATCTCTCTTTCCCCATCCTGGATAAAAACAAAACAGTAAAGGAGATTTACAGAAGCATGAATGAGGTTAATCTGCAGATACAGAAACTGAAAATTGAGAACAGGAACCAGGAACAATACTTCAGGATCCTGATCGAACATCTTGCGATCGGGGTGATAACATTTGACAGGAAAGGATTCATCATGCATTCGAATTCTTCTGCCCGAAGGCTGCTTGCAACTGATACCCTTACGCATATCGGACAGATCCAGCGGGTTGACAGGGAACTCTTTCAGGCTGTAAAAAAAATAAAGCCCACTGAAAGGAGGCTCATACCGATAAACAATGAACGTGGTGTAATACAACTCTCGCTGAAAGCTACCTCATTCGGAAAAAACAAGGAGGAGCTGACCATCCTTACAATCCAGGACATCAAGCATGAGCTTGACGAGAAGGAGACTGAGTCGTGGATGAAGCTGATACGGATCCTGATGCACGAAATAATGAATACAATAACTCCGATCACATCGTTGTCGGAAAGTCTTTCGCGCGTCTTTTCCATTGAAGGACAGCCGGTGCCGCCCGACCAGATAAACCGGGGGACTGTTGCTACAACGCTGCAGGGATTGAAAGTCATAAGGGATCAGGGAAAGAGCCTGATGTCGTTTGTCGATTCATACAGGAAACTTACCCGGATACCCGAGCCCGACAGGCAGCTTTTCAGAATTTTAAGCCTGTTTGACCGTTTAAAGACATTGCATGAATGGCAGGTCGAAAGCAGCAAAGCAAAACTGATATTTTCGCTTGAAGATCAGGATCTTGAGATATTTGCTGATCAGAGCCTGATCTCGCAGGTTCTTATCAACCTCATCAGAAACGCCATTGAGGCGACTGAAAGCATGCCGGAAGCAAGAATTCAGATCGTTGCCGGGAGAGATGACGATCTTCGCCCCGAAATATGCGTCACAGATAATGGCCCCGGCATTCCCGAAGAAAACCTTGATGAAATTTTCGTTCCGTTCTTCACAACCAGGCAAAACGGCTCGGGTATTGGCCTGAGCATATCCAGACAGATAATGAGGGTGCACGGTGGAAATCTGAAAGTCAGATCCGTTCCCGGGAAGGAGACTGTTTTCTGCCTTACCTTTTAATCATATCTTATTGCTTTTACCGGAGTGATCCTGCTTATGAGCTGTGAGGGTACAAGAAGCATCAGTATTATTGCTGCCATGGTTCCTGCATTCAGAAGCAGGATTTGTGATAGTTCCAGATTCACCGGAACAGTCTTGATGTAATATGAAGTAGGATCGAGGGTTACAAGGCCTGTCTTGAGTTGCAGAAGAGCAAGGCCTATACCGATTACATTCCCCCAGAACAGGCCCTTTGCAATAAGGTAGGCGGCCTGGTATAAAAAGACCCTTCTGATTGTGACGTTTTCCGAACCGAGAGCCTTAAGTATACCGATCATATTCGTCTTTTCAAGAATAAGTATAAGAAGCCCCGAGATCATGTTGAAACCGGCAACCAGTATCATCAGGATTATTATAATTATAACGTTCATATCCTGGAAGTTCAGCCAGTCGAAGATCTGGGGATATTTTATCCTGATATTGGTAACTTTGAACTTTTCCTGGTCCTC
>JBAVOD010000308.1:0-5137 GCA_049691735.1 Bacteroidales bacterium | reverse complement strand
GATCAAGGCCCAGAGCGAAAGCGATGATGAAAAGCTTGGCGAGGCGCTTAACAGGATCCACCTCGAAGACCCGACTATTATAATCGAATATTCGAAGGAATTAAAGCAGATCATCGTTTACGGCCAGGGCGAATACCATCTTAATATAATGAAATGGCATCTTGACAATATCTACAAGATCCCCACCACTTTCAGCTCTCCGAAAATACCTTACAGGGAAACAATAACGAAGCCGGCACAAGCAGATTACAGGCATAAGAAACAATCGGGCGGCGCAGGTCAGTTTGGTGAGGTACATCTTATTGTTGAGCCTTTCACAGAGGGATCTCCCGAACTGGCAACTCAAAAAGTCAATGGCAAGGATATCAAGCTTTCGGTACGTGACAAACAGGAAATTGAACTTACATGGGGAGGAAAACTGGTTTATGTCAACTGCATCGTAGGCGGATCGATCGATGCACGCTTTATGCCGGCTATTCTGAAGGGAATAATGGAAAAGATGGAAGTGGGGCCTCTTACCGGTTCATACGCAAGGGATATAAGGGTTTATGTGTATGACGGCAAAATGCACCCGGTCGATTCGAATGAAATATCATTCAGGCTTGCAGGCCGGAATGCCTTCAGCACGGCCTTCAGGAATGCATCCCCGAAAATACTTGAACCGGTATATGATGTTGAAATAATGGTCCCCTCCGACAGGATGGGCGACGTAATCAGCGACCTTCAGGGAAGACGCGGCATGGTCCTTGGAATGGCCAGCCAACGACGCTTCGAGGTTATCAAGGCAAGGGTTCCCCTGGCCGAAATGAATAAGTATTCGACAGCATTAAGCTCAATTACAGGCGGCCGGGCAATGTACACAATGAAGTTTGCCGAATATGTACAGGTACCGTCCGATGTACAGGAAGCCGTCATCAAAGCTTACGCTGAGGAAGAAAACGAAGAATAGCTTCAGATATTAAGCAGATATTCGTACATTTCAAGAGCATTCCTGTTGTCAGGATCAAGCTCCATTGCTCTTTTGAAATAGATCTTTGCCTTTTCAAAACTGTAATTCTTCATATGCGTCCTGCCAAGATGGTAGAGAGCTGATACATGATGATCAGTCTGGTTAAGAAGCTTCTCAAAAAAGGAAATTGCCTCATCATATTTACCTGAAGCTTTCAGTGCAATCCCCATATAGTAATTCCCCATCATTGTCTCAGGACCGTATTCTATCAGCTTCCTGTACGATGCAATGCTTTTTTCTTCCTTGCCCAGATGGTAATAGGACAAACCCAGCCACAGGTAAGTCATGGGCAGATATTTGCCCGAGTCAATTATTTTGTTGAAGACCGATACAGCTTCAGTGAACCGGGTCGACCTGTATAACGCCACTCCTATTCTGTACATTACATACGGACTCTCAGGCTTCAGCTCAAGCACCTTTTCATACAGCTTTATCGACCGGGCCAGCTCGCACAGGACATAATAGATCCCGGCCAGGTCGAGCATGACCTTTATGTTGGCCGGATCATGAACAAGCACATCCTCAAAAAGCAACGCAGATTCCTTCAGGTTGCCTTCAAGCATCGCGTCATATGCTTTCACCAGTTGATTATCAGATTTATCAGCCATGGCATTATTTAATTAACGTTTGATACTTCCATCCCGGCTGTCAAGCGGAACATATTCATGCCAACCATAAACATACTTGAAAGCAGGTCTGATTATTCTTTTTGCCGAGAAGGTAAGCTCCTCAATCCGGTGAGTGCACCAGCCTGCAATCCTCGCCATAGCAAAAAGAGGCGTGAAAAGCTCCTTTGGGATCCCTATGAAGGAATATACAAGTCCTGAATAGAAATCCACATTTATGCACACTGTCTTGCCATTGTTCTCACCCTTGAATTTAAGGAATATACCGGGTGCCAGTTTTTCAACTACCTCATATAGCTGAAATTCATCGTACCTGTTCTTTTCGATGGCAAGTTCCCTCGCTTTTGCTTTCAGCAATCCTGCCCTTGGATCGGATATTGTATATACTGCATGCCCGACACCATAAATTTTACCTGTCTTGTCAAATACTTCCTTGTTAAGGATCTTCACAAGATATCGTTCAACCTCTTTTTCATCCTTCCAGTCCTTTACATTCTTTTTAAGGTCGTCCATCATATCAAGGACCTTAAGGTTTGCTCCTCCGTGAAGCGGCCCCTTCAGCGATCCTATTGCGGATACCACCGCGGAATAGATGTCAGTTTCGCTCGAGCTTGTAACCCGGATTGTAAAGGTTGAATTGTTACCGCCTCCGTGCTCAGCATGCAGGACAAGGGCAAGATCAAGCAGGTCGGCTTCAAGTTTTGTGAACTGCGAACATTCGCCCTTGATCATGTACAAAAAGTTCTCGGCAGCTGTAAGGTTTTCCCTGGGATAACGTATGGAGAGGGTTTCCCCCTGGTAATAATGGCTGAATGCCTGGTATGAATAGGCGATGATCGTCGAGAACTTTGCTATGATATTAAGCGATTGCTTTATCATGTTCGGCAGTGAAATATCATCAGGATAATCGTCAAGGATATAAAGTCCAAGTACGGAACGTGCAAGCATATTGAGCACATCCTTACCTTTCATCGAAAGTATCATATCTTTTATAAATGAATCGGGCAGTGGCCTGAGCGATGCCATGTGGGTGCTGAATTTTTCAAGCTCCTCCCTGCCGGGAAGCTTACCTGTCAGCAAAAGGAATACTGTTTCCGCGAATCCATGCCTGTTCTCCTTCTGAAATCCCTGAGTGATATCCTCGATGTCAATCCCCCTGTAAAGAAGTCTTCCGGGAATGGCGACGACCTTATCACCCTCTTTTTTGTAACCCATGACCTCCCCTATGTTCGTGAGCCCCACCAACACCCCCGTCTTGTCCTTGTTCCTAAGCCCGCGTTTAACGTCGTACTTGTCAAAGAGCTCGCTTTCAATCTGACACGACTCTCTGATCGAGTCGCTCAACCGCGATAAAAAAACTGTGTCTTCCATATTAAGGAAATTTGAAATTAATTAAAGATTGGATATAATAGCATCTGCAAATTCCGACGTCCGCAGCAGGCTTGCATTTTCCATCAGCCTGTGAAAATCGTAGGTCACCTTCCTGCTCCTGATAGTCTCTTCGAGCCCTTCATAGATTTTACCGGCAGCTTCATTCCAGCCAAGGAATTCGAACATTAACGCTCCCGACAAAACCACCGATCCGGGATTTACTTTATCCTGACCTGCGTACTTTGGCGCAGTTCCGTGAGTAGCCTCAAAAATCGCGTGCCCGGTTTCGAAGTTTATGTTGGCACCAGGGGCAATACCTATTCCTCCGACTATTGCAGCTAGTGCATCTGAAATATAATCGCCGTTAAGGTTCAGGGTGGCAATGACCGAATATTCTGCCGGCCTCGTGAGGATCTGCTGAAGGAAAGCGTCGGCAATCACATCCTTGATTATTACCTTTCCCTGGTTTACTGCATCCTCAAGAGCTGCATCAGCAACTTTTTCCCCTGAATCACGGCTTATCATTTTATGCTGATTCCATGTGAATACCTGATCGCCGAATTCCCTTTCGGCAAGAGCATAGCCCCATTTCATGAAAGCTCCTTCGGTGAATTTCATTATGTTCCCCTTATGGACGATGGTCACTGAAGGCAACCTCCGCATAATGGCGAACTTTACTGCCTGCCTCATCAGCCGTTCCGTACCTTCGACCGAAACAGGTTTTATTCCGATTGATGAGGTTGAGGGGAACCTGATCTTCCTGACACCCATCTCCTCTGTAAGGAACTTTAAGACCTTTTTTGCTTCGGGGGAGCCATGCAGGTATTCAATCCCGGCATATATATCTTCAGTATTCTCCCTGAAAATATGCATATTCACTTTTTCAGGTTGCTTTACCGGGCTTGGCACACCTTCAAAATACCTGACCGGCCTGTAACAGGTGTACAGGTCAAGTTCCTGTCGCAATGCAACATTCAGAGATCGCATTCCTTCGCCGATCGGGGTGGTCAGCGGCCCTTTTATCCCTACGAGGTATTCCCTGAAGGCATCGAGTGTCTCCTGAGGCAACCAGGTTCCTGTTTTATGAAAAGATTTTTCACCTGCAAATACTTCGAGCCAGTTGATCTTCCGGCGGCCCTTGTATGCTTTATCGACTGCTGCATCAAATATTCTCACCGAGGCCCTCCAGATGTCAGGACCTGTACCGTCTCCTTCAATAAAGGGTATCACCGGATTGTCGGGCACCTGAAGCCTGCCTGAATCACTTCTGATCTTTTCTCCATCCATAGAGTATTGAGTTTATATGGTATTTCCGATACTTTTACCCCTAATTTCTGACTATCTTAACGTCATCCTTCAATATATCGCGAATAAGGGTTGTGGATTGTTCTTCAGGCTCCCTGAGGTCCTTAAGGAACGCATCCATGTTGAAAGTGAATTTATTATCAAGGAATTCCATGAGTTTGAGGGTGTCTTCATATGCGTTGCCCAGGCATGTTGATGCTCCCGGTGAGGGAGTTATGTTGAAGATGATCCTGTCACCGGTGATTTTGGCTTCGCCCATTTCAAGCTTTCTAGTTAAATTGTTAATTATCTGTGGCCTGGTTCCACCATATCCTTTTGCAAAATTTATTTCCTCAGCTTTTACCACGGGAACAATTTTCCTGATCTCCTTTAGGAAGAATTTCTTGCCTATCGACGGAATGTCATAGATCATGTTTTTCAGTAGATAGCTGAAGATTGTCCTGTCGGACAGGATTTTGAGAATGCTGAGGATCGGTTTGATGCCTAATCCGAAAGTCCTCCAATAATCAGGGAAGGTTGAGCGATTGTATCTTTCAAGGTAAAAGATAGCCTTTGCAGTTGGGCCGAATCTTGTTATATTTTCGTTATGTACCTCGGGATCTCCATGGACTGCAGCAAAAGGAAGCTTGGCCACCTGCATCGTATATACCTTCCCGTTCAGGACCTTCGGGCCGATATAGAAACTGCCGGCCATTGAGAGTATCGAGTAGTCTTTTCCGTAACCAAGCGATTTGGCGAGAAGCAGACTGTAACTTCCTGCAGCAACAACCACTGCTGAGGCTTCAAATTCTGCCTTGTCGGTGATCAGCTTGTAAACGTCACCTTC
>JBAVOD010000307.1:0-3374 GCA_049691735.1 Bacteroidales bacterium | reverse complement strand
CGGGTTTTAATATCATGATTCATAAGGAGGTGACTTAGATATATTTGACTTCAGCTTTTTGTTGGTGTAAATTGCATATTTATTTGATTAGATAAAAACCCCATCAATTTGGGTTTACCAGTGTTTGCTTTTCTTCAAAATCCGTCCTTCTTTGACCACTTCATAGGTAAGTCTGAAAACACTTAACATACATAACAAAACAACATGTATTTACCTCCAGATTTTGGTGGTCAATCTTATAGGATGATTTATGGTAAATATCGTCGGCTTTACCAACAGTACATAACTTCCTGTTGCCAGATAATAAGTAAAACAGCAGGTTGGAGATTAATTTTTTTTTATCTTTCATATATTATTACGTCCTATAACCGGAATGATAATCGATTTTAATAGAAAATTAGCTGATTGAAGATCCAGAAACCAGATCAGAGTTTATGACAAAATTGTTTTCCATAATATCTCTTTTATACATACTTTCTCTATGGGGTAATATGGTTTTTGGTCAAGGCAATGATAATAACTTTATTATTAAAGTTGTTGATCAAAAAACAGGTCGAGGTGTCCCAATGGTAGAGTTAAGAACTTTAAGTCAAAGCCTTTACATCACCGATAGCAATGGGATTATCGCCTTTGACGACACCAACCTGATGAACCAACGGGTAACGTTTACACTTTTCAGCCATGGATATGAATGCCCCACGGATTGGGTAGTTCTTGATGCAATACCCGGGACAAGCACTAAAATAGAAATCAAGCGTAAAAATATCGCCGAACGGCTATATCGCATAACGGGACAGGATATCTATCGTGAAAGCTCACAGGCTGGTCTGTTTGTTCCAATCAGACACCAGGGGCTCAACGGGAAAGTGATGGGTCAGGACACATTCATTGAAACGTTGTATAGAGGAAAACTATATTGGTTTTGGGGGGACACCTTTGGACCAGCCAGTTTCAATGGAGAAGCATCGGGAGCAACTTCGGAGTTGCCGGGTAAAGGCGGATTGGATCCTGAAATCGGGATAGATCTGAATTACTTTGTTGATTCAGAAGGTTTAAACAAAGGTATGTGTGCTATTTCCGGACCTGGTCTGAAATGGATCGACTGGCTTGTTGTTTTGCCGGAAGAAAACAGAGAAGAGCATCTCTATGCAAAATACTCTGTTACAAAAACTCTTGACCTCGATTACGAACGTGGAATAGCTTTGTTTAATGATTCCTTGCAGGTTTTTGAACCGATAGTGAGGATTGATATGTGGCTGGATAAGGTTCACTCTTCAGGACATCCTCTGAGAGTTCGTTCTGAAAGTACTGAGTATTTTTATATTTTCGACAGATATGGGATTGAACGAGTAATAGCTGACATTAAACATATAATCAATCCTGAGAGCTATGAACATTTCACATGTCTCATGCAGGGAAGTAAATACAATGAAAACATTGTGAAACTCGAACGTGATTTGTCAGGAAAGGTCGTTTATGGCTGGAAGTCAGCCACTGATGCAATAAGCCCAAGGCAGCAAAATGAACTCATTGCTTCCGGTAAACTTTCACAGTCCGAAAGCTGGTTTAGATCAATTGATATTTTGAGTGGTAATGATGTTTCAATAGGGCCATCTTCAGTTTTCTGGAATAATTTTCGGAAACGGTGGATTATGATTGCATCGGAGAACTTTGGCGGTGCCTGGTTTCTTGAAGGAGACACCCCGACCGGGCCATGGATATATGGAACCAAAATCATCCGACATAATAATTATGATTTCTACAATATCGGACAACACCCGTTGTTTGATCAGGACAATGGACGTCTGATTTATTTTGAGGGTACATATACGATGGGATTTTCCGGCGCCAAAACACCTACTCCACTTTATGATTATAACCAGATGATGTACAGGCTTGCTCTTGATGACAAAAGGCTCTCGCTTCCAGCGCCTGTGTACCTTATCAAAGCTGAGTTCAATAATGAACAATACCTGATGAGAGAGTCAATTGATTCTCTCGGATTGTGGGAAGATATTCAGAGTATCCCTTTCTTTGCTCTGCCTCCGAATCACGATATTGATGGCTCGATCCCTGTCTATGCAGTCAGAGAAAAAGGAAAAATCACGCTTCAGGTTAAATATCCGGATCACCAGAATCATCCGGTTAAACCTCTGTTTTATGGACTGCCCGATTTAAAATCAAACAACATTACACCTGACGGCACATGGGAATGCGAAGCTGACGGATGGCCCCTGGAAATGGAACTTTGGTCAACTGGTGCAAAGATAATGGGAACTATCAGGAATGAACCACTGATTATTAAAAAGGGATCAATCCTGAAGGAAACTATTGAGTTATTCATTGAAGATACAACAAAACATCGGTCCTATATCTTTAAGGCGCGATTAACCGCAGGTAACCTCGATGGAGAATTCAAGGGCAACGATAATGAAGAAAAGGGTATTTTTTCAGGGAAACATACTGTTTTTGGCCAGCAACTGTTCTCGTCACCGATGGTCGTACCACTTTATGAATATAAGGATCGGAATGGATTATTTTTCTATTCCATTAAAAGTGAGATGGAGGGACTTAAGCGGTCTGAAAAACCAATTTGCCTGGTATGGAAAAATCCATCATCAGTGCTTGCATTGGATTACAAGGCAAAACCTGTACCATTGATAAGATAATTCAATAAGAAAATTAGTCCGTTTCCTTAGAAAAAACACCACATTTTCCCTAAATCCTGGCACCAAACTGGCACTAAAAAAAAAAGTTACAATTATTGAGGTTGTAACTTAACAAATCTTTCAAACCAAATGTCTTTTAGAAAAAGCTCTACCTGAACCGAGTTTGAGATATCTTTCGAAGGCGTATGCTTTATATTTATCCGTAAATGCTATATAGGTAACAATCTCTACAGGTAAAATATTTTTTGTGGCGAGAACCTGTCCCAGATTATGTCGTTTTATCCTGTCTTCCAAATTATTAGTACATCCTGTGTAAATACTTCCGTCTTTGCATTTCAATATATAGACATACCAATATTGTTGCAGAAGTGGGCTTTGCCCGCCGTAGCCCGCCATGTTCGTATTATTAGTTAAACAACGAGATTGCACAAAGATAAATAAAAAAACCCGCCGTCGCTACCGACTTCGCTGAAGCTTCATCGGTCAAAGAAAGCTATGGCGGGCGAAGGACTTTGTGGGCTTTGCCCGCCGTAGCCTGACAGAGCTTTAGCAGTAATATATTTTTTATAAAAAAGCTTTGCCCGCCGTCGCTACCGACTTCGCTGAAGCTTCGTCGGTCAAAGAAAGCTTTGGCGGAAGAAGTGTGGGCATTGCCCGCCGTAGCCCGACAGAGCTTTAGCAGTAATATATTTTTTATAAAAAAGC
>JBAVOD010000306.1:0-3220 GCA_049691735.1 Bacteroidales bacterium | reverse complement strand
CTTCGTATTTTACGAGTATATTGTCATTATAACCGAGGAAATGAGGTGAGAACATCAAAAGGAGAACGCCGCCCGAAATCACGACCGGACCGGAGCATTTTCTGAACCATTGGGGGAAAGAGAGCTGACGGATGCGCTTTACAGCAAGCGGCAAAACCAGTACTGCAAATACCCCTGCACCTCCCACAACTTCGTGGATCCAATACGAAGTAGTCTTTCTGTTGTCAATGACATTATATTTAAACAGCCCTGAGCCCAGCCCCTCTCCCAGGGCGTAAATTATGATCAGCCAGAATGCTATCCTGGCATATCTGTCGGCAGGAGTACAGGCAGCCCTGAATCCAATGGCAAAAATTATTAGCAGTATACCTACAATAATCCACCAGTTTGAGATTGCTCCGGAAACAGGGCTTGCCGAAGCGCCCAGGTCGCTTATTATGCCCTGCGACTGTTTATATCCCGGATACCTGCTTCCGAGGATGTACATTGAAAGGAAGTCGCAAAAAAATGCAGCTATGCCTGATAGCGCACCTGCAATAATTACTGTTTTCCGGGTGTTCATGGCTTAATTACTTTTGCAAGGACTGATGGTACCTGAAGAAGATCATAATCATTTGAATATATCAGATACTTGTTGTACCACACAGGGTTGAATTTCTCCTTATAATTCCGGAGCCCCTTGTAGTGCGAAAAGGACCTGATCTTTTCATAAGCAAACTTCAGTGATCTTTCCTGAAAGTTATGGGGGTCGTCTATACCGCTCATAGGAGCGAATCCCAGGTTAACCTTCGAATAGTTCATTGCCTTTAAATACCTGAAGAGCTCAATAAGGATGAAATCAAGAACCCCGTGGGGAGCGTCGTCGGTTTTGCGGATCAGATCATAGGTGCCTTCACCGGTTGCGAAGTCAGGTATTATATTAAGAAAGGCGATAACCTTCTCCTCTGAATTTTCAACTGTCAGTATTGTCTGGTTCTTGAGCTCGTCCCATACGAACATCCCTTGTGAAAAAATTATCTCCTCACGGCCGGTCGATCGCAGCCACTCATCCGATACTGCCTTCAGCCTCTGTATCAGGCCATCCCTTATCGGGGGGGTGTGGACCGACGATTTATATCCTTGTTCAATTATCTTGTTGATCGCGTTACGAAGGGCCTTGTTTTTTCCGCCTTCGAGTGTAAAAGTATTAAGATCGACTATCCCCTCCTGACCCACGAACATACTCCTTTTGGAAAGCTGCTTATAAATCTCCAGCGATTCTTCGGGAACCCTGTAATGAATATTCCTCAGGCCATTATCGTAACAGAACCTGTCGAACATGGTTATGCACTGTTTCATAGCTTCCACGTTTTCAGCTACCGGATCTTCGAGAATAACAGCAAAATTCGCAGCAATACGATAAGAGATGAAAGCGTTCAGGCCGCGGGGCGCAAAGATCAGCTTGTCAAAATAGGTTTTAAAGTAATCCAGCCCGGATGTTCCGTATCTCGTGGCCAGTTCCTTTGCATTAATAAGTTCAGCCGGATCGCTTTCTTTCTTAAAAATATAGGGTCTGATTATCGTGTAAAACAGGAATCCCAGGGAAAGGACCCCGCTAATATTTATCGACACAATAAATTCTCTTGCAAACCGGCTGACGGGAAACAGATCCGGGCCGCCCAGCAGAATGAAATTCTTCAGGGTATAGCTTATGCTCTGCCACAATGTTAAATCCAGTCCCGGCTCTCTCCTGTCGATAAAAGTAAAGCCCACAGTACCGTAAACGACTACAGCAAGCACGCTGAACAACGCAGTTCTTATACCCAGGTAATGCAGCTTGGGGTTGCCCTTCATATTATATTCCTTCTTTGACAAAACCAGGATTATAGTTACTATGAGGGCAACAGTTGCCTCCTCGAAGTCGATCGCCTTTGTTATATGCGCAATGCACGACAAGATAGTGAGAACGATTGCGATCCACCAGGCATTGCGCTGCCCCTTCAGAAGGAATACAGCAGTAAGCATAAGGAATGCTCCTGCAATAAAGACGAAGAAGTTCGAAGCTGAGATTGCATATAAAGGAAGGAAATCCTCAAGAAGGTGCATTCTGTACGAAATTGCAGGGGTGATTGCTGAAAATATATTTATCACCCCCAGAGCGAAAATAAGAAATGCAGGCAGTACTCTCATGAGCAGCCTGTTAAACTTAAGAAGGAAGCTCAGCGCACTGGCAACCAATGGCAGCCAGAATTCAAAAAATCTGTACATGAACGTCACTGCAACAGCATCAACGCTTGAATATCCCAGTTTTGTCAGTATAAAGGCCATCGAAAGCTCGACAGCCCCCAAACCGCGCATGAACGGAGAAACAGAAAGTGAGATAACCCCGACAAGATATCCCAGAAGGGCATAGAATACCGAAGCGTCCACTCCAAGGGTGAGCATGGCGATATACAGTAGTACGATACCTGAAATGTCAATCAGGACTGATACTAATATTGTAGAAATGAGATATTTGATATTGATCACGTGGCTGGCGAGATCATCCAGCAGTACCTCGGCGAAAGGGAAGAACCGTATTATGATCCTGTAAAGGAACCTCTTTCTTACTATTGACCTGAAAAGCACGTAGAAAAATGAAACAATTGCGATCATTCCGGCCAGTGCCAGCAGTTCCCCGACACCCGTGACTCCTTTTGCCATTGAATAGATGAAGACAGGGACCGCGACAAGGATTATTGAAAGGAATCCTATAAATGCATAAATTGAAGAAGCAAAAAGGACCTTCGATTTGGTGATTCCGGTTTTTTCAATGTCGTCTGAAAAAAATGCCAGTGAGGTAACTCCTCCGGCGGGCATGAAAATACTTATCAGATTACGCTTCAGATACAAGAGTGTTGTAAGGTACAGAGGGACTTTTTTCCTGACCGATGCGAAAGCCATTTTGTACATGAATCCCTGCAATAAAATGTAAGTAACCGTTACACCTATCCCAATTAACACATAGTTTGCATGTGCATTCAACAGTACTCTCTTTATCTGAATAAGTTCGGAATGCTGATGTCGTAAGAACCAAGTACCTAAGGAAATTACCAGAGTTGCAAAGACAAACTGGGTAATGAGCCTGCTATTGTCGCGGATTACCGGGAATTTACTCCTGATGAAAGATGCGAAAGTCACATTGTTTGAAACCGGATTTTGCATATTCTACCAACTTATCAATAATTCTAAAGGCAATATC
>JBAVOD010000305.1:0-4509 GCA_049691735.1 Bacteroidales bacterium | reverse complement strand
AGCCCGGGCGATGATATTAAACTTTCTTTCCCTGCACCTGAAAATTCGAGAGCAATAATAACACTCGAAAATTCTACCGCTGTCCTGGAGGAAATAAGGGCTAACACTACCAGAGGAAACACTGTGGTCACATTCAGGGCAAAGCCTGAAATGGCGCCCGGGGTATATGCTTATGTTACTGTGATCCAGCCGCATGCACAGACCCTGAATGATATGCCGATGCGTCTTTACGGAGTTTTACCTGTTTCAATTGAGGATCCGCAGACACATCTCGAACCTGTGATTTCAATGGCATCCGAAATAAGATCACAGAAAAGCTTCGATGTAAAAGTGAGCGAGGCAAACAGGAAACCAATGACTTACACTCTTGCTGTTGTCGACGAGGGATTGCTCGGTATAACAGCATTCAAAACCCCTGATCCATGGAAATATTTCTATGCCAGGGAAGCGCTTGGTATACAGACATGGGACCTTTATGATATGGTGCTCGGAGCTTTCGGAGGAACACTCGACAGGGTCCTGGCCGTCGGAGGTGACGAGGCAGTGATCGACCGATCGGCAAACAAGGCACAACGTTTTGTCCCGGTCGTGAAATTCCTCGGACCTTTCACCCTCGGACCGGGAAAATCAAGAACCCATTCAATTACTCTGCCTCAGTATACCGGAGCGGTCAGGACAATGGTCATTGCCGGGAACGACAGAGCATTCGGCGCAGCTGAGAAGAGCGTTATTGTGAAGGATCCGCTGATGATCCTGGTAACCGCTCCCAGAGTGATAAGCCCCGGTGAAAAGGCTGCTCTTCCGGTCACCCTTTTCATTCAGAAGGACGGGATAAGGAACATCGACGTGATGGTTGAATCGGACAACCTTGTTTCCGTAGCTGAAAAGGTAAAGAGCATTCCGGTTTCAGGTCAGGGTGAAAAGAACCTGGAGTTCATGCTCACATCGGGCGAAAAGACTGGAATTTCAAGGATAAAAGTAACTGCATCGGGAGGAGGTGGAATAGCTGTTTATGAACTGGCATTGAATATCAGGAGCCCAAATCCTCCTGAAATCAGGTCGGAAATGAAACTCCTGGGCAAGGGTGAAAAATGGGAAAGCTCATTCGAGCCTTTCGGAATTGAAGGATCCAATTCAGCATCGCTTGAGATCTCAACCCTGCCTTCTGTTAACCCTGAAAAGAACCTTGATTATCTTCTGAACTATCCTCATGGCTGTACCGAACAGGTAGTTTCATCGGCCTTCCCCCAGTTGTGGATAATCAACCTTGCCGGAAAAGATGCGAAGGAATTGCAATCGTCCGAAGCAAACATAAAGGAAGGAATAAGCAAGGTCGTTTCAAGGCAGATGGCCGGCGGAGGTATAGCGCTATGGCCGGGGAGCCTCCAGCCTGATAACTGGGTTACTTCATATGCAGGACATTTCATGATTGAGGCAGGAAGGAACGGGTATAATATTCCTTCGGGATTTATGAAAAATTGGCTGAGCTTTCAGCAGAAAGCAGCAGTGGAATGGAGGTATGATCAGAAGTTCAGGCAGACAGCATATGATCAGGCATACCGCCTTCTGACCCTGGCGCTGGCCGGTGAGCCTGACAGGGGTGCGATGAACCGGCTTCGTGAATCGGAAGGTATCCCGCAGGTTTCAAAATGGTTACTGTCAGCCGCATTTGCGGTTTCGGGAAGGCCTGAAGCTGCGGGTGACCTCCTCGATATGCGAAACACTCAGCCTGATCCTGAATATGCCGATAATTACTACGGAAGCGACCTGCGCGACAAAGCTATTATCCTTTATACGCTTTCAATCCTTAAAAACTATGAACAGGCCCTGCCGGTCCTGAAGGAGATCTGTGATGAAATGAACGGTGAAAACTGGTACAGTACACAGTCGCTGGCATGGGGGCTCTTTTCGTACATGAAGTTCCTTGAAATGGTTCCCGGCGGGGCTGAGTCCGGGGCAAAAGTAAATATTGACTTCAACGGGGAAGGATCTGCACAGGAAATTGAACCGAAAAAGGTCTTTACAAAAGCGCTTGAACTGAAAACCGGGACCAACAGGCTGGCTGTCGGGAATCAATCGGATAAGCCTGTTTATGTCAATCTTGTAAGAAAAGGCGTTCCTCTTTCTTCTGAAAAAAGCAGAGCGAACAGCGGGCTGTCGATGACTGCTGATTACGTGAGTACTGATATGAAGGCAGTCGATCCGGCCAGCCTTCAACAGGGAGAAGACTTCATGATGGAGGTGAAGGTCACGAACAATGGATTCATGAGAGTGGAAAATATTGCTCTCACCCAGATGGTCCCTTCAGGCTGGGAGATCAGGAACACCCGGATGTTTGAGGCAGGTTACGAAATAAAGGAGAGTTCCTACGACTATCGTGATTTCAGGGATGACAGGGTAAATACCTATTTCAGCCTTAACCGTGGTGAAACCAGGACGTTTGTGCTGGTGCTGAATGCTGCCTACAAGGGTGAATTCTACCAGCCGTCACTCTGGTGTGAGGCGATGTACACAAGGAACTTCTATTGCAGCCTTCCTGGCCGGAAAGTAGCTGTCACAGGACAGAAAATTGAATAAGAAACTCAAAATAGGGATAATTACAGCCGGGGTAATCATTGCCCCGGTTTTGCTTTCTCCTCTCCCACGGTTCCGGGCACCGCTTTCAACCATTGTGGAAGCCCGCGACGGATCACTTCTTGGGGGAAGGATTGCTGATGACGGGCAGTGGAGGTTCCCGTCATCTGTCAAGGTGCCTGAGAAATTTGAAAAGGCTCTTCTCACCTTTGAGGACAGATATTTCTACCTGCATCCTGGTGTAAATCCTGTCTCGATAGCCAGAGCGCTTGCAGGGAACATAAGAGCCCGAAGGATAGTCAGCGGAGGCAGCACTATAACGATGCAGGTGGCAAGGCTGTCGGGGGGAAACAAGCCCCGTACATATGGAGAAAAACTGATCGAGGTGGCACAGGCATTCAAACTCGAGATCTTCAGGACGAAGAGGGAAATCCTCAGGATATATGCCGGCAATGCACCATTCGGTGGAAATACTGTCGGAATAGATGCTGCATCCTGGAGGTATACCGGTAAGCCTCCCGAAGAGCTTACATGGGCCGAGGCAGCCGCCCTGGCCGTTCTTCCGAACTCGCCTGCCCTTGTTTATCCCGGCAGGAACCAGGCAAGGCTCAGGGAAAGACGCAACCAGCTTCTCCGGAAGCTTTATGAGAGAAAATACATGGATTCCCTGACGCTTGTTCTGTCGCTTGATGAACCTCTCCCGCATGAGCCGGGGGCTCTGCCTTCAAATGCACCTCACCTTACATCGATGTTCTCATTGAGTGACAAGGGTAAGAGGATAAGGACAACCATCGACGCTGATCTGCAGGAAAGGGCAACCGCTATCATTAACGATCACCAGAGGGACCTTTCTGGAAATTTCATTTTTAACTGTGCTGCCATCATAGTCGGCGTTAAAAAGGGGGATGTGCTTGCCTATGTGGGGAACAGCACAAATGAGGGTCTTCCCCTGCATGGAGGTGATGTCGACATAATAAGGTCGGAGCGAAGTACCGGAAGCATCCTCAAACCGCTCCTTTATGCCGCGATGCAGCAGTCGGGAGAATTGCTTCCCAATTCGCTTGTCCCGGATATACCGACGCGGTTCCCCGGATTCAGCCCGAAGAATTTTGACAGAAGTTTCAGCGGAGCAGTATCAGCGGATCTTGCACTATACCAGTCGCTTAATATACCGGCTGTTAAAATGCTTCAGGAATTTACATCCGAAAGATTCCTTGACCTGCTCCGAAAGACAGGATTCAGCTCTTTCCGGAAGCCGGCCGATCATTACGGTCTGTCGCTTATCCTTGGGGGCGGCGAGGCTTCGCTATGGGAGCTGACAGGGGTTTATGCCTCGTGTTCGAGAGTGTTGAGAAGATACAATGCTGAAAAGAAATACTTTAAGGGCGATTTTCACCCGCCGCTTGTGGTGGCAAAAGATACTTCTGCTCAGGCGTCTGACGAAGATCCTGATCCTCCCCTGTCGGCCGCAGCAATATGGCTTACATACGAGGCGCTTCAGAAGGTGAACCGCCCTGAGAGTGAGACAGGCTGGCAGTACTTCGCATCTGCTCCCGGGTTTGCCTGGAAAACAGGAACAAGCTTCGGATTCAGGGATGCATGGGCTATAGGTACAACTCCCGAATATGTAATTGGCGTCTGGGCGGGCAATGCCGATGGTGAGGGAAGGCCCGGACTCACAGGCATTTCAGCGGCAGCACCTCTCCTGTTTGATCTGGCAGGTCTTCTGAAGCCTGCCGGCTGGTTTGAACAACCGGTCGACGAGATGACGGTAATAAAAGTCTGTAAACCGAGCGGATTCAGGGCAGGACCTGATTGCCCCGATACCCGGGAAGTTTATGCGTGCATCGACGGACTGAGGAGTGAGCCATGTCCTTACCACAGGGTCGTACATCTTAACGGATCCCGGACCAGGCAGGTAAGTGCTGCATGCGC
>JBAVOD010000304.1:0-1922 GCA_049691735.1 Bacteroidales bacterium | reverse complement strand
GATTAGCCCGGAGGGGTTGGGGGTGGGTTAAAGTTGGCAGTTGGCAGTTGGCAGTTCTGAAATTATCTGCCTGAATCCGTATATTTGACACAAAAATATACCCATGGACAAAATACTCTGGAAGCCGGGCACTATGATATATCCCCTGCCTGCGGTAATGGTGAGCTGTGGATCGGAACCTTCGGAATACAATATTATTACCCTTTCCTGGACCGGAACCATCTGCACCGATCCGCCGATGTGCTACATATCGGTGAGACCTACGAGGCACTCCTATGGTATCATCAGGAAGAACGGAGAATTTGTGATCAATCTTACTACAGGGGAGCTTGCCTATGCAACTGACTGGTGCGGAGTTAAATCGGGTGCAGATCATGACAAGTTCGGGGAGATGAAGCTTACTCCGGAAAAGGCAAATGTTGTAAAGGCCCCGCTGATAAAAGAATCGCCTGTTAACATAGAGTGCGTCGTAAAAGAGATCAGGGAACTTGGATCGCATCATATGTTCATTTCAGAAGTGGTCGCGGTCAATGCTGAAAAGAGCCTGTTTGACGAAAAAACGGGGGCTTTCAGATTATACGATGCCAATCCCATCTGCTATTCGCATGGCAGGTATTTTGAAACCGGCCGGTTTATAGGCAAATTCGGCTTTTCAGTTGAAAAGAAACGGCTGAAAAACAATAAGAAGCAGGCATAGAGAGTTTAAAGCTAGGATACCTGTTCGCAAAGCCTTCAGATCTAACTTGTTTTAGCCTCCTATGAGTGAAAAAATCCTCGAAACGCTGATGCAGCTCTTTGCGCTGATTGCCAAGCCTCAGAAGGATGATGCTGAGCGGAGGGCTGTTGTGGAGGATTATCTGAGTCATCTGCTTAATCACGAGCTTGTTAAGAAATACCTGTTGCTTTACGGTGAAGCGTACGATGAGGCACAGCTGAAGCTTGAAAGAAGCACTCCGGAGAGACGCGAGGGAGCAATCGCGATCAGGATAACGAAGCTCTGCAAGGATATCAATGAACAGGGTCAGCTCGATCAGGAACAGAGAATAGTTGTTGTAATACAGGCACTTGAATTTTGCAGATCAGGAGGTGAACTGGTAAGTGCAATGGAGCTTGGCTTTATTGCAACACTTGCCGAAGGGCTGAATATACCGAAGGCAGAATATGATATCCTTGAAAAATTCGTCCTCAATCCGTTTAAGGAGATCCCCTCTTCCCAGAACATTCTGGTGATCACCGGTGACAAACGTAACAGGAGCAATGGCATCAAATATTCGTACAAGGAATCGCTGAAAGGGCAGATCTGGATTCTCTACCTGCCCTCGGTGAACGTATACTTCATGAGATTTGCCCGTTCGGGCGAGCTTTCAATGAACGGGCAGCTGCTGCATGAGAACAAAGTCTACCCCATCAGCCAGGGATCCTCGATCAAGGGTTACAACATTTCACCGGTCTATTACTGGGATTTAACGATGCAATTCCTTAAGGAGGAGTTCGCTTCATCGAGGGTGGTATATGAAGTGAATAACCTGGAATACAGGTTCAAGTCGGGCGAGGTAGGAATACATCATATGACATTCAGGGGCGAGTCGGGGCGGATGATCGGAATCATGGGAGCAAGCGGCGCCGGTAAATCGACCCTGCTAAGCGTTCTCAACGGCATAAATCCCCCATCCGACGGAGAGGTTCTGATTAACGGGATAAGCATTCACAGGGAGAATGAGAAGATAAAAGGCCTTATAGGCTATGTATCCCAGGATGATCTACTGATTGAGGAGCTTACAGTCTTCGAAAACCTCTATTACAATGCCAGGCTCTGTTTCGGGAATCTGACAGAAGAGGAGATCACCGTAAGGGTTGATAATATACTTAAGAATCTCGGCCTGTTCGAAATCAGGAACATGAAGGTGGGGACTCCCCTCAAC
>JBAVOD010000303.1:0-3098 GCA_049691735.1 Bacteroidales bacterium | reverse complement strand
ATTTTATGTTATCGGTTAAAGGCATACCCCCATCTAGATTATTTATCAAAAAAGGTTTATATTTTAAATTACTACCTAAAGTATTGTCATATTTAAGCGCTAAGAATGTCTTTTTTGTTCTTTTTTCAATTAATATGATTGGATATTTATCTAGATAAGAATAAGCAAAAACGATGAATCGCTTTGTTTCAAACATGTTCCCAGGCTTAAATAACTTATATAATTCCGAAAAAAGCTGAGAATCTGAAGTATAATTTATTTTTGCTCTCGGCCATCTAAACTTCCCTTTTGCAAATAGGTATTCTGCCCTGTAACTTAAGTCGGGATAAATAGAAAAAATTGTATCGTTGAAATAATTAAAATAGAAAAGTTTATCTTCAAATCTATAAACACCGGCTTCCATTTCAATATTATTCTCAAATACAGGAACCGTGTTCTCCTTTTTAGCAATGAGATTACCTAAGGTATCAAGAAATACCCAATTATATTTTGAGTCCCCATTCGGCAAATTGTCAGGAAGAAATAGCAATGAATTGTAAGTCTCAATATTTCTAAACCCATAGCCACCTGAATAAGCCTTTATGTTGATATCCCTTAGAAAATTACCGCTTTGTGAATAAACCTTAACTATACCAGGATCCAGGACAAAAACATTTTCGGTTTTTTCATCTACAGTAAAATCCATTCCGTACATATACTCTTCAGGTCCTCTTCCGTGTTTCCCTATTATATTGATTAGTCTACCTTCCCGATCAAATTTTAAAATGCCTATGCCCTTTGCAGAAAAATAAAAATTATAATGAGTTATTATATATTTGAAATTTATAAAAGGGATACTATCATCTAGTGGAATGTATTTAATATCATCTGCAATATCTGACAATAAAATTTTGTTTTGAACAAAATTTCCAGGATCAATTTCAAAAATATTATTATGTGATGAACTACAGCAGAAGGCTATTTGAACCAAAGTTAAAAGATAAATTAGCTTCATTTTCTTTATGTTTTAAATGAGGCTGACAACATAATCAAGTCAACCTCATCTCATTAATTTTTAAGCTTATACATGTGCACGCACCATCATAACCACCTTTCAAAGTCATCAGTTCATCGTCTTTCATAAGATTTCTTGGTTTAATATTTATCTTGCTATGCTTTTTCATGCCAGTAAAATTTACTTTAAATTTGTATTTCAATAACCTTTTATATCCTTTCACAGGCCGCAACCTTAGTCACGGAAAAATATTATCTTCGCACGGGTACACCCCCTTTCTGTTATGGAAAGGTCCGGGCAGAGAGCGTTGGCATAGGGCTCAGAACACAGTGCACAGAGCAGCTTTCTGCCCCTTTCTTTCAAATTTACTAAATTGAACTCATTATTTCATATAAGATTGACGTATCGTTAATTAATTGACAGTATTTACAATATTAAGCGCTTCTTCCTTTTCTTTGAAGATTTCCCTGAAATACCTGATATCATCAATTTCATACTGCTGCGGAAGTTGGTAACCATTAACAAAGAAAGTCGGTGTGCCTAAAACATTACACTCTTTAAAAAGACGTCCGTTTTCTTCATTAACCTTACCTGAAATATCGCTATCCTCAGGAATACACAGGCCTTCTGCTATTCTTGTCCTGGAATAAGGATCCGAGTTAAACCATTGATCCAGTAGTTTCAATGACTCCTCTTCTTTACCCATCCGGTGATAATTATATAAAGTGGTAAGTATCTTATTGTCAGAGGTCATTAACACCAGATTGATGCGAATGTCTTCTTTATCTTTAAGCATATTCCGGATCTTATCAAAAGCTCTTGCACAGTGTGAACAATGAAGGCTAAGGAAAGCTGTCATCCGAAGTGATGCCTTCACGTTCCCAAAAATCAGGCTATTTTCCGATAAAGGAATATCATAGTGGGGCTGTCTCATTAAAAGCATTTGCAGAATATCCGGGTTTTTCTTAAATCCCAAATACTTATAATAATGCATTTCATCCGACATTTTTTCTCTTCGGAATAATATGAACAGGGTGTAAATTATAGTAACGATAAGGAATGTAAGAGCCAGAATAGAAAAAGAACTTATAGAAAAACTAAGTTCTGAAAACTGCGGTAACAGAAGAATAAATTCGACAATCAGGATCAATTGAACTCCAAGACACATCGGGCACCATTTTCTAAGCACAAATCCCTGATAATAAATCGAGAACAAAGGATATGGAACTGACAAAACCCTGAAAAATAATTTTTATTTGCGGTGAGAGGAAGGCAAGAGCTCGTAAATGCTCCAGCTTTGTGCAATTCTGCACTCAGGACTTTATGCAACTACCTGGATTCAGGTTTAGCAATTTCCAGGCCTTCAAGTTCTGAGCGTGCTTTTGGAGTAATTAATTTTTCACCAACCTCAATTACTAAACCAGGTCATTTCGACTTTTCTGTTGAAAGAAAAAAATCACTACGGTTTCCAGTCACGGATTATGATCCTGTCCTGGTAGAGCTTTACTTCCAGCTTTTGTTTGCCTCTCCATTTCAGCGTGCGGATGTATTCGATCGGGATTGTTACCGCATAGCTTGAGCCTCCTGCAATTTTGGTGAGGCTTCGTACTTTTACATTCTCTGTTTTTCCAGGTGCCATAGCATTGTTTTTTCTATGTAGTAAGGTACGTAGTTTCCTACATAGATGCAAGTCCTCGCCGGTAGCCGTCCTCTCCGGCTGTTTTCCTGTCATTGCCTCGTTCAGGAAGCTACTCTTAGTACAAATGTTGTTCAATCGATTCTCCATTCGCCGTAGGCGATATGGTTTTGTAGAAAATGAGTCCCCATAGAATATTTACCGCGTAGGGCATACGCGTCAACTTAAGGTTTTTAGTTTTATAAGTTTTAGATTTAGAAGGTGTTTCGCGCGTGTTTATATCTTCTATCGTCCTTCTGTTACTTTTCCTTTTTCAATATCACAAGCCTCACCAGGAGCAATGGGCAGATTAGCATAATTCTAGTTCCCGTGAGATGCCAGCGGCATCGAAGTCCAATATCCATGGTAACGTCCATGGTAAAGGGCCGTCTTGATCCACTCAACACCAGCGGTGTTGAAGAAAATCAG
>JBAVOD010000302.1:0-1659 GCA_049691735.1 Bacteroidales bacterium | reverse complement strand
GTGCAAACACGACAGGAATTTCAGTTTATATTATGGGCATTAAAGATAAAAAGTATTTGCCCGCAACCTACGGAAAAAATTTAGGCAAGGCAAGTGTAACGGGCTATTGCATTAAGTTCAAAACGCTAAAAGACATAAATATTGATACACTTGAAGTGGCAATACGAGACGGAGTTGAGCAGACAAAATAAATTACCTGGGAGAAGGATATTTAGCAGCAGGCAATACTGAAATGGCAATCAAGAGCTATGAAAAAGCAATTGAACTTGCAACAAGATTTTCTGGGAATGTTGAATTTTTGAAGCGTAGACTTGATAGTATTAAAACAAATAAAAAATAAAAACGCCTGCCAATACATAGGGCACTATATGGTGCGCAGAACCCGGTAAAGGAACCCCGGTTGAATATAATGACAAACCAACTCCATTTTGGTTGGTACAATATTTGCACAATTAAATAGGGTTCGAATATCTTAATCTGATATTTATTACGAAACAATTGTTTTCCATATTACTCTCTTACTTTTGCTTGACACTGCTTTGTTCATTCAGATTATCGGCCCAAGAAGATACTTTAATTAAACAAAAAGGAATTGATAGCTTGTCATTATCCAATAAATATCTGCAGCAAGAAGACACTATCTTTTTTGAAATTCCTAATGATGTACCTGGCTATGGGGAAGACTATCCAGCGTTCCCCGGTGGAGATAATGCTTTAATTATTTACGTAAAAGAAAATACAAGATACCCTCAATCAGCAATAAAAGACAGTATTGAAGGAAGAGTAATTTTAGGATTTGCAATTGATGTGGATGGATCCACGTCTGATATTAAAGCTCTCAGAGGTGTTCGAAAGGATTTAGATGAGGAATGCATTAGAGTCGTTAAGGAAATGCCAAAATGGAAACCAGGGCGTACAATTAAGAAATCCAATAAAGGATGGTACTGGACAACCGTTAAATTTTGGTATTCAATTCCGTTTACGTTCTCTTTATCTAATTACGATAATAAAAAGAAAATAATTATAACACCCAGATAGGCAATTGTCACCTGACAGTTTAAAAAAATCACTAATGCTTATACCTAGGGTTCTTCGCAAAAGTTCGAGATGTTATTGATAATGATAAAGTTTTAAGAATCACAGATATTAAATATGTGCAAAACTTGAATAAATTAAAGAGCACGAAAGCCTGAGAGATTATTGATCAGATAAAACTTGTATAAACAGCTGGAATCCACTTGGCAAAAATGCGATAAAAATTAAGGATCTGAACGAGTATGAAACTCCTGACTAGTGACAATTAGTGCGGTAGAAGTATCCGCCTTTTTACTAATGGTGCTGCATCGTACCTTTTGACCCCTAAATCCCCCGGAGGGCATGCGCGTCAACTTAAGCATTTTTTTTATAAGTTTTAGATTTAGAAGGTGTTTCGCGTGTGTTTATATCTTCTATCGTCCTTCTGTTACTTTTCCTTTTTCAATATCACAAGCCTCACCAGGAGCAGTGTGCATATTAGCATAATTATAGTTCCTGTGAGATGCCAGCGGCATCGAAGTCCAATATCCATGGTAACGTCCATGGTAAAGGGCCGTCTTGATCCACTCAACACCAGCGGTGTTGAAGAAAATCAGATAAATAAATATTCTTCCTTATAATCAA
>JBAVOD010000301.1:0-2375 GCA_049691735.1 Bacteroidales bacterium | reverse complement strand
ATTTTCAACCCCGACAGGGATGATCTTACCAAAGAGACATTTTCTGTCAGCCGTACAAATCGTGATAAAATACAATCCTTCCTTTGAATAATCATACCCTCTCAGACGGATCGATTTGCGGTGGTGGATATTTGGATTGTAATTATTCACCTTAAAAAAGTGTCATCCTTAATTTTTTCTTAGAAACCTGAGATGACTGGCCACAAACCTGATGTCGCTCCAGGAAACCTTTTCTCCCAGAGAAGCTTTTGCAGGTCCAATTTTAAGATCATTGTTCCCATCAAAATAATTAACAATCAGGTTTGTTATTTCCTGTGATACAAATTTATTGACCGGAATTTCACCTGTACCGACATAATATGCCAGATGATCTTCGATTGTACTTATACTCAGCTTCCTTTCTTCTGCGATCTGAGCGATTGATTTACCCGCCCTGAAAAGATTGTAGCTTATTTTCTTCGAATCTCCTTTGATCTTTTTTGGAATTTTGTTCTCAGCCGGAGCTTCGGCAGGCGGTTCAATTTTTTCTTTTTTACAGTACGAAATAATAATGTCCAGAAGCTCTTCACCGAAATTCTCTGATTTCGTTTTTCCCATACCCTTTACCCTGTTCAGAGCACGCAATGACTGCGGCAAGGAATTGGTCAGATTAACAATTGTTTTCTGGTGCAGTATCATATAATGCGGAAGGTCTATCTCCCCGGCTTTTTTATTGCGCCATTCCTTAAGCCGGTTGAACAAAGCCGGATGTTTAATAATTCCGGAAGGATCATCTGATGATTTTGCATTATGAGATCTGACTGCCGGAAGATCGAGGGCCGATTTGGCTTTGGCCTCGAGATATTTACCGATCTCAAAACCCGATCTGACACTATTAAGGCAGGCTAACTTTACGGCACCCTCATTTTTTACGCGCTCCAGCGCCTCAGTAACCGATTTGCGGACTGTTCTGCTATCGGTTTCCACTGAATAACCCTCAGGAATTAATTTCAGGGCGGCCTCAAGCTTATCTGAAAAGAATTCGCCTGCTTTTTTTACCCGTTCCCGGATAAGATTGCTTGTTGCTTCATCACCTTCCCTGTTTGAGAGTATCTTTAATTGATGCTGAAATTTTTCGGACACTTCAATAAGGTTAGTCCTGATGCTGGCTAAAGTATTTTCGAGCATTTCGCGCGGATCTCCCAAAATGCTTTCGAGATGCTCATTAACAAGCTTCAGGCAATAATTGAGTTTATTGGCCAGCGAAGTGAAATCAAACAGTTCAGTTAATAAATGCTGGTGGTATGCTTTTTTAGACTCTGCAAGCTGTTTCTGATCAGGCCGGTTTTGTGTTGTTGTATTAATAAAATCAGAAATATCGGGATTGTCTATTATGCTTCGCCTGTTGATCCGGCTGCTCAGTACCAGTCCGTTCAGGGAACGGCAGCGGCTGAGAGCCACGTACACCTGTCCGTGGGCAAAGGCAGCGCATGCATCGATCACGGCCCTGTCAAAAGTAAGTCCCTGGCTCTTATGGATCGTAATTGCCCAGGCTAATTTGAGGGGATATTGCGTAAATGTTCCTATAATGGTCTCCCTGATCTCTTTGGTTTCTTCATCGAGGGTATATTTCGTGTTTTGCCATTCCGCCGGCTCCACCCTGATGGGGAAATCGTCGTCAGGACATTTGACAACAATAATATCGTCAACAAAAGATTCCACTTTTCCTATTTTCCCGTTAAAGAAAAGTCTGGACCCCGACAGGTCATTCTTTACAAACATAACCTGCGCTCCGGCTTTCAGGACCAGCTCGCCGGCGTTGGGGTACGAAAGTTCGGGAAATTCATCCTTTACAGTGGCTTTGAATGAATGAGCTTTGCCGGGAAGCTTATCAAGCTTTGAATCATTTAAACTCTGTGATTGATAATTATGAGTTGTAAGGGTAATGTATCCCCCGTCAGAATCGGGGTTAAAATCAGGAATATACCTTTTATTCAGTTCGCTCAGCACATCTTCGTCAACATGATTATCCCGGATTTTATTAAGAAGGTTAATAAAAACCTGATCATTCTGTCTGTAAATATGTTTCAGTTCGATGGTCAGGTAATTGGTGCTGCAGAGCGCCCGGCTTCCGAAGAAAAAAGGAGAATCATAATATTTGCTGATTATTTCCCTGTCATCGTCTTTTACAACCGGAGCCAGTTGTTGAAGATCACCTATCATTAGCATCTGTACGCCGCCAAATGGCAGGTACCGGTTCCTGTATTTTCTGAGCACAGAATCAATTGCGTCGAGAGTATCTGCCCTTACCATACTTATCTCGTCAATAATTAGCAGGTCGAGGCTTCTGATTATATTGACCTTTTCGCGGTTCATTTTATAACCTGCCGTTTCAT
>JBAVOD010000300.1:0-31753 GCA_049691735.1 Bacteroidales bacterium | reverse complement strand
CTATTAATACTTTGGAGAACTTCCGATCAAAAAGGCTGTAACGGGAACTATCACAATCTAACAAGAACCACCGGATTGTGAAGTGAAAACCGATACAGCCTTTGAATTTTCGCGTTATTTCTACAGGCAATCTGCCGAATCGGGTCCCATATTGAATATCAGATCGGCAATGCTGAGCCCCGGAATAAAACCATCTCTGTTAAAAACCTGTGGATAAGGCTTAAAATACAAACCTGAGTTAATTTTAGGAGTAATCCTGTACCGGTAGTCATTGTCGCCATCAGTGTCAGGTTCATAGCGCTCTGTAAAAGACACTTTCCTTTCGAGCTTTAACATTTCAAGGCAAACCAGAAGAAGTTCGGAGTTCAGATCAATCAGGAATTTTTGATTCTTCAGGATGCAACTTTCAATTCTTTCAAAATAAAACTGGAAATAGGGTGATGAGTTGTACGATGATGCCATTGCCCTCAGATGAACCTGCTGCCATCTTTTCGAATAATCGATGGTCACATCTCTTACCGGGGCATCTTTTCTGCCATCCTTCATCACTGGTACTGTGAGCCGTATCGGCCCCTCAGATGCCAGGATCATGCACCTGTTACGATAAGTCTGCTTTATGTAGCTTTCCTCAAGTTCAATAATGATCCTGCCGGTATTTCTGATCAGGCTGAAATATTCAACTGGCGGAAGATATGCAGTCGAAAGCAGTAAATTCGCTGCCATTGAATATTACTTCATCTGGTTAATCATGCTGGCTGAGAAGCCCGCACCGAAACCATTGTCGATATTTACAACAGTGACCCCTGTGGAACAACTTGTCAGCATTGCAAGCAGTGCTGATATGCCTCCGAAATTGGCACCATAGCCAACACTTGTGGGAACAGCGATCACAGGTTTATCAACAAGACCCCCGACAACACTTGCCAGAGCACCTTCCATACCGGCGATTACGATGATAACCCTGCAATCCCTTATTTCAGGCAGCTTGTCGACGAGCCTGTGGATGCCGGCTACACCTGCATCATAGATCCTAAGAACTTTATTTCCCAGAAGCTCTGCGGTTACGGCTGCTTCCTCTGCCACCGGCATATCCGAAGTCCCGGCTGTAATAATCCCAATCCGGGTTTCGGGACTTGGTACCTGTTTCCTTTTAATGCTGATTATCCTTGCCACAGGGTAATAAACTGCATCGGTCACTGCTTTCTTAACGGCATTGAACATCTCCTCACCGGCACGAGTGCCTATTACATTGGTTTCCCTTTCCGCCATCACCCTGAAAATATGAACGGTCTGCTCAATAGTTTTACCGGCGCAATAGACTATTTCAGGATAACCGGTGCGTAATTCCCTGTGATGATCGATCCTGGCAAAACCAAGATCCGTGTAGGGAAAATTTTTCAGAAACTCAAGTGCGTCATTGACGCTTGTTTCGCCTCCTTTTACTTCATTAAGAAGTTTTTCCAGGTCATTTCTGTTCATAATCAGTCATCGGATTTGAACTTCCTGTTCTGTAACCTTCAAGGTCCAAAGATACGTATCTGAATCCTATTTCCTTCAGTTTATTGATTATCAGATTCCTGTCAGGATTACTTATTATTTTTCCGAAATCAGTTGGCGCGCACTCTATCCGTGCCAGGTCACCATGGATTCTTACCCTTATGCCCGAGTAGCCACGCTCCAGAAGAAAGTATTCAGCCTTCTCAACCATCCGAAGCATATCTTCGTTTACCCTTGTGTTGCATGGGATCCTTGTCATAAGGCAGGCCATTGCCGGCTTATTCCAGATCGGAAGGTCCTCGCTGCGTGATATTTCCCTGATATCGTTTTTTGTAAGTCCCGCTTCCAGGAGCGGGCTCCGTATTTCCATTTCCCTGAGAGCCCTGAGGCCGGGCCTGAAATCGCCTGTATCGTCGGCATTCGTGCCGTCAACAACATACCTGTAACCGTTTTCCTTCGCAAATGCAATCAACCCGGCGAATAATATTTTCTTGCATCTGTAGCATCTGTCTTCCGGATTGTTCCTTATTGCTTCCGGGAAAGGCATTTCAATAATTCTGTGATCAATCCCGAACGATAATGCAAAACCGGCAGCTTCGTCGAGCTCAACAGACGGAATGTAAGGGGTTTTTATTGTAACCCCGGTCATTCTTACCCCATTGAGCGAATGCGACCTGTGCAGAAGAAATGAGCTGTCCACCCCTCCCGAGAATGCCACTACAAAGGAATTCAGCTCCCTGAGTATTGCATCCAGTTTTTCAACCTTATTTTCAGCCATATCCTAGTCTTTACCTTTAATCATCAATGACATTATGTAATTATAAACTTCCTTTACGGGCAAACCCTTCTCAGAAGCGATCCTCCGGCAATCCTCATATTCAGGTTTTGACGAAACCTCCAATCCGTTGTAGAACGAATGCTTTACAGTGACCTCACCATATAGTGTATCCAGCTTCCTGAATTCCCTAGCAAGTGTATCCTTCCGGAATGCGAAGGTCCTGATGCCAAGAGTAGTTGATTCGGAGAAAATGATCTCCTTTATCTTTCCCGCGACTCCCGCTTCACAGATAACCCTGAGCACTATGCCCGGCCGTCCCTTTTTCATTATGACATTCGAATAAAACACATCTGATGCACCTGCCTTAAAGAGCCTTTCGGAGATGTACTCATAGAATTCAGGATTCATATCATCAATATTCGATTCAATAAGATAGGCTTCGTGACCCTGATTTTGTGCATCAGCTTTTTCCCCGAGCGACACCCTGAGAAGGTTGGGAATCCCCGGATCGTCCTTATGGCCGATACCATAGCCGGTTTTTTCGATCTTTACTGAGATATCGGTACCAAATTCTGTTCCGATGGTGGCCAGAATAGCCGCACCTGTTGGGGTTGTAGCTTCAAATTTCACACCGCCTTTCTTCACAGGAAGGCCCCGGATTATCTCAACGGTAGCGGGAGCAGGCACCGGCAGTTTCCCGTGATCGGAGTCAACAAAGCCGCCTCCGAGCTGGATTTCAGAAACATGGACTGCGTCAACATCGAGAGCATTGAAACAAATAGCGGCACCTGCAATGTCAATTATGGAATCGATTGCGCCAACTTCATGAAAATGAACTTCTTCAATACCAACTCCATGAACCCTCGACTCAGCTGCAGCGATCTTCATGAAGATGTCGAGCGCCAGCTTTTTTACCTTGCCCGAAAGTGTTGATCCGGTAATTATATTTTCAATATCAGACAGATGCCTGTGAACATGTTCTTCAACGGTCTGCCTGACAGTAACCCTGGTCCCTATTATTCCGTGCCTGTTATCCTGTTCGGCAATCAGTTCCCAGCCCTTTAATCCGAGCTTATTCAATTCGCCAGTAAGATAATTCTTATCAATACCCAGATCGATCATGGCTCCCAGATTCATGTCGCCGCTGATCCCTGAAAAACAGTCATAACAGAGAATTCTCATAAAAATGTAATATTAACATGTAAAATTATCATCCACTTAAGCCTTGTCAGGCTGCAAAGATACAATTTACAGTGGTTGTGGAATAACAAAAAAAAAGTTGTAATTTGCGTCACTTTTCAAGTAGTGTTTTAAATAACCAGACCGACAGATAATAATAATGAACAGAAGGGAATTTTTTAAAACCTCAGCAGGAGCGGGACTGGCAGCAGGAGCTGCTTTGAGTATGGGAGGGTATGAAAAGTTATGGGCTTCATCGCCGGTATCGGCAAAATACGATATGGTCGCCATTATGGGAGGAACTCCCGAATCGATGTTCGATATTGGTATTCAGGAACTGGGCGGGATGAG
The DNA here is from genome assembly GCA_049691735.1 of Bacteroidales bacterium. Taxonomy (GTDB): domain Bacteria; phylum Bacteroidota; class Bacteroidia; order Bacteroidales; family VadinHA17; genus LD21. Next base: position 27,948 of record JBAVOD010000300.1, on the reverse strand, counting down.
TGCCTTTGTCAGCAAAGGTCAGAAAGTTCTTCTCAAGCCTAATATCGGATGGGATGTGATCCCGGAGCTGGCCGCCAATACTAATCCCCTGCTGGTCAAGAGGATCATTGAGCATTGTTTCAGGGCCGGAGCAAAAGAGGTGTACGTTTTTGACCACACCTGTGACAACTGGGTAAATACGTACAAAAATTCGGGAATTGAAAGGGCAGCAAAGGCTGCAGGCGCCAAGGTCGTACCTGCCAATTCCGAAAATTATTACCATGCTGTTGATATTCCGGGAGGGGTTAAACTAAAGGCCGCAAAGGTGCATGAGATCCTGCTTGAAACAGATGTGTTCATCAATGTTCCGATCCTCAAAGATCATGACTCTACAAGGATGACAGCCTGCCTTAAGAATACAATGGGAATTGTGTGGGACAGGGGTTTCTGGCACTCCAACAACCTTCACCAGTGCATTGCCGATTATGCGCTGTATGAGAGGAAGCCTGCCCTGAATGTAATTGACTGCTACAACGTTATGGTGAAACACGGTCCCCAGGGCGTATCGAAGGAAGATCTGGTCCAGATGAAATCACAGATAATAACCACCGATTGGGTTGCAGGAGACGCTGCATCGGCAAAAATGCTCGGAATTGAACCCGAAAAGATTGACTATATTCCGATCGCTTACAAAATGGGCCTGGGGAATATGAAGCTCGAAACACTGAATATAAAGCGAATAAAAATGTAGCTTTCATGACTTCATCCCTGTTGCGAAAATTCAGGATAGCCTTTTCGGCAATTGTTCTTATTTGTTTTATTCTAGTTTTTGTCGATTTCAGGTCGCTCATTCCTTCCAGGTACATTAATTACCTGCTTTATCTTCAGTTCATACCATCGCTTCTGAATTACATTGATCTCAAGACATTCGCTGCCGGCGGATGCTTTGTGGTTTTGCTGCTTACTCTTGTGTCGGGAAGAACTTACTGCTCTTTCCTTTGCCCTCTTGGCGTAGGCCAGGACCTTTTCAGCAGGCTGGGCGGCCGGATCAAAAAAAGGTTCAGGCGGTTTGGCTTCAAAAAACCGTATACTGTCATCAGGTATACCCTTCTTGCAGGAACAATTGCTATTGCCCTGTTCTGGGGGATCTACCTGGTTACCCTGCTTGATCCATACAGCATATTCGGTCGAATCATGACTTATTTCTTTAAACCGCTTGTTCTTGCAGGAAATAATTTTGTGGCAGGAATACTTGGAAAATTTGACATTTACACCCTCAGCCACATTACGATAAAAGGCTTCCCTTTGATTGCATATGCGATCCCTGCCGGTTTTTTTATCCTGGTGGGAGGACTCTCTCTTGTAAAAGGAAGGCTGTACTGCAACATGATATGCCCTGTTGGCACACTGCTCGGACTGCTTTCAAAGATCTCACTTTTCAGGGTAAAATTAAGCGAAAGCAAATGCACCAGGTGCGGAAGATGTGCAATTGTATGCAAATCATCGTGTATTGATTTCCTCCGTTATAATATAGACCTGAGCAGGTGTGTCAACTGTTTTAACTGTATCAATACATGTCCCGAAAAGGCAATGTCGTACGGATTCCTGGTACCTGAAAAGCCTGTTGAAAAAATTGACGAAAGCAAACGCAGGTTCATTGCAGGATCACTGCTGATGCTCCTGGGGCTTACCCGGGTTGCCCGGGGCCAGGATAAGCCTGTGCCTGTTCCGAAAAGGGAATCAACGGTAAAAGAAGCTAAAACTACACCTGTCTGTCCGCCGGGTGCAGGATCAATTGAAAATTTCAGCAAGCATTGCACTGCCTGCTCATTGTGCATCTCTGCATGCCCGAACAAGGTTTTGCAACCGGCGATCAGCCAATACGGGATAGCAGGACTGATGCAGCCGGTAATGGACTATCGCAAAAGCTTTTGCACTTATAATTGCACTGTATGCACAGATATATGTCCGACCAATGCACTTAAACCACTTGTTCTTGAGGCCAAGAAGCTTACACAGATCGGCAAGGCTAATTTCATAAAGGACAATTGTATTGTAAAGACCGAAAAAACAGCGTGCGGAGCGTGCTCTGAGGCCTGTCCGACAAAAGCGGTCTATATGATCCCTTACGAAGGGAACCTTGTAATCCCGGAAACTAACCAGGATATCTGCATTGGATGCGGTCACTGCGAATTTGCATGTCCCACAACACCGTTCAAGGCGATTTTTGTCGACGGTAATGCCGTACATCTGGCAGCAAAAAAGCCTGAAAATACGCAGTCAGAAATAGAAAAGCCGGTTGAATTTCCATTCTGAACTCTGGCTTTTGATTTAGTTAAATTTCATTTTTGCCATGAATCCATCGCACATTGAACATATCGGAATTGCTGTTTCAGACCTTAAGGAATCAATAAAGCTTTTTGAAATACTCCTCGGGGTGAAATGCTACAACATTGAAGAGGTGCCTGACCAGAAGGTCAGAACTGCTTTCTTCAGGCTGGGCAATACAAAGATAGAGCTGCTCGGATCAACAGATCCTAAAGGCCCTGTCGGGAGGTTCCTTGAAAAGAAAGGGGAGGGCCTGCACCATATCGCCCTGGCGGTAAGCGATGTGGAGGGTAGCCTGAAAGATGCCGAAACTGAAGGTATAAAGCTTATTGATGCTCAGCCGCGAAAGGGTGCTGAAGGGCTGAACATTGCATTTCTGAATCCAAAAAGCACAGCAGGAGTGCTTATTGAACTGTGTGAGGAAAAAATTTAGTAGGTTTGTATAAATAATCCTACCGGCCAATGAACACTGCCGTTGCACGATCAGGAAATTCTGGTCCCAAAGTCAGATCCGACTGCGAAATTTCACTTGAACTAAGGAATGAAGACGGGATAGTAATCGACCTTGATTCAAGGGTAAAGGTCCTCTATGGAGAATCGATTGAGGTTCAATGTGTTGAAATCCTGAATTATTTCGGAATAGCAGACGCATACCTGAAAATAAATGATTCGGGGGCTTTGCCTTTCGTGATCGCAGCACGCCTTGAGGCGGCAATAAAACAGCTTGTCAGTACAAACCTGAGCTTTCTTCCAGAATTTCGGGATGAAAACAGGTACTCCACAACACCGGACAGGTACCGGTTTACCCGCCTCTACATTCCCGGAAATAGTCCTGCCCTGATGATAAATGCAGGGCTGCACTTATCCGACGGTATTATACTTGACCTGGAGGATTCGGTTGCGCCTGAGAGGAAGGACGAAGCGCGGATACTTGTCAGGAATGCCCTCAGTCAGATCAGCTTTAACGGCGCCGAGCGGATGGTGAGAATAAACCAGGGCGATACAGGGTTCCGGGATCTGGAATGCCTGATACCCCTGAATGTCAACCTGGTATTGATCCCAAAGTGCGACAGCCCCGAAACAGTTCAGGAAATTTCGGGTTGGATAAATGAGATCAAAACGCAGTTTAATTTATCAAATCCTGTGTACCTGATGCCGATAATTGAGACAGCGCTTGGTGTCGAGAATGCATTTGATATAGCCAGGTCCTCAACCGATGTCGTGGCTATGGCTATCGGACTTGAAGACCTTACTGCCGATCTTGGGGTTCAGAGGACCGCCGGAGGAAAAGAATCGCTCTATGCCAGGACCAGACTGGTTAATGCCGCAAAGGCAGCCGGAATACAACCTATCGATTCGGTTTTCGCGGATGTTGATGATCCTGATGGTCTGAGGCAAAATGTCATTGAATCAAAAGCGCTGGGATTTGAAGGTATGGGTTGCATCCATCCACGTCAGATCGCTATTGTCAGGGAGGGATTTGCACCTGGCAGGGAAGAGATCGAAAAAGCAGCCAGGATTGTTACGGCTTTCGAAGAAGCACGACGGAAGGGCCTCGGTGTGGTCGCTCTGGGCACAAAGATGGTGGATCTGCCTGTTGTATCGAGAGCACAAAAGACTATCACTCTTGCGATAAACATGGGGTTGTTGTCGCCCGACTGGAATGAGAAGATTACTTCTGAGTAAAAAAATTAATATCTGAGATGCCGGTCCACAGCGTAATTAATGCAGCAGGCAGGGCTGTCCCGTCTGAAATAAACGGAAAACCTGCTATTCCCTTCATGGGAGTGGGAAAGCATAAGCCCTATGGGAACAAATATGGTCCGCCGATCCCCTCTTGTTCCGATTTTCCCGACGACGGCAACAAGGTGGTAACGTCGCTTGAAGAGGCTCTTCTGCGTTGCGGCCTGAGTGACGGGATGACCATTTCGACTCATCACCACATGCGCGACGGAGACCTTATAAGCAACCGGATATTTGAAATAGCCTCAGCTGCCGGAGTGAAAGATCTGGTCTGGTTTCCTTCAGCCTCATTCCCATGTAACGACCCCGTCGTAAAATATCTTGAGGACGGGACCATTAACAGGATCGAGGGGAGCATGAACGGTCCTCTTGGCAGGTTCGTTTCCGAAGGCCGGATGAAGGGGACGGCAGTGCTGCGATCACATGGCGGACGGGTTCAGGCTATCCAGGACGGTGAAGTGAAGATTGATATTGCGGTACTCACCGCTCCTTCGGCTGATGCATTCGGTAACGCAAAAGGGACCGGCGGCAGCTCGGCCTGCGGAGTTCTTGGTTACGCAAAAGCCGATTCAATGTATGCCGATAAGGTAGTTGTCGTGACAGATAATCTTGTTGATCTGCCGTGCATGCCAATGGAGATTGAGGGGAATTATGTCGATTATGTTGTTGTGACAGATAAAATTGGCATTCCTGAAAAAATAGTATCCGGAACCACGAAGATCACAAAAAGCCCCGACAGGCTCCTGATAGCCGAATTAACAGCAGCCTTTCTTGAAAAATCAGGGATCCTGAGAGATGGAATATCCATGCAGGCGGGGGCAGGAGGGACCTCCCTTGCAATAGCTGTCTTCGTCCATGAGATCCTTAAAAAGAAGGGATGGAAATCAAAATTCGGTTTTGGAGGAAGCACCAGATATATGATAGACATGCTTGAGCAGGGCCAGATGGATTACATCCTCGATGCACAGGCATTTGATCTTGATGCGGTAGCATCAGTTACAAGGAACCGGAATCATATACCGTATCCTGTATTCAATGCCTATAATTATCATTCCAAGGGCAATCTGACAAGCATGATGGATATTATGATCCTGGGTGCAACGGAGGTCGATCTCAATTTCAACGGGAATGTGGTGACACATTCAGATGGTTGCCTTCTGCACGGTATCGGAGGCTGGCAGAATTGCCTTCATGCCCGGAATGTTATCCTTCCTTTGCCGTTGTTTCGCGACAGGATACCTGTTATAGTTGATGAGGTGACCACCCTTTGCGGCCCGGGGGAGCTTATAGATGTAATAATTACCGAAAGGGGAATCGCCATTAATCCACTGCGTCAGGATCTGTCAGAGAGTGTCAGAAACAGCGGACTTCCTCTTAAAAGCATTGAGGAGCTTAAGGAGGAAGCGGACAGGATATGCGGCAGACCTTCCAAACCCGATTTTGACGACAGAATTGTTGCTGCAGTTAAATGGGTTGACGGAACTGTTATTGATGTAGTGCGAAAATTGAAATCCCGGTAAAACAATTGCCATGCAAAAGTACAGATGCTCTGTCTGCGGTTATATCTATAACCCTGAGGAAGGTGACCCGGTATCGGGAATTGAGCCCGGCGTACCCTTCAGCGATCTTCCTGCAGATTATACGTGTCCGGTTTGCGGTTCACCCAGGGATCAGTTTTACCTGTACGAGTGATCAGTTTTCGCTGTTAATCGCGTGGCTCGCTTGTTTTTGACGGAATATTTGCAATCACGTCAGTCAGAAGTTCCCAGAACATTCCAACGGTCCTGATCTCAATTTTTTCTTCAGTAGTGTGAGCCCCTTTGATCGAGGGACCAAAAGAGATCATATCTATACCCTTGTACTTTTCATAAATCAATCCGCATTCGAGCCCTGCATGAATAGCCCTGACTGCAGGAACCTTTCCGAAAAGCCTCATATACGAATCCCTTGTGATCTTCAGGATCTCTGACTTTAAGCTTGGTTTCCATCCCGGGTATCCGTCTGAATGGACCACATCGGCTCCGGCAAGCTTCAGGCACGATTCGACCATAGCAGCCACCTCATGCTTTGATGATTCCACCGAGCTTCTCTGGGTCGTTATTATTTCGATCCTGTTTCCATCGTAAAAGTTTATTGAAGCCAGGTTTGTTGACGTTTCGACCAGATCTTCCATCTCCTTTGACCAGGCAATGACGCCATGTGGACAACACATCAGCGAATTCAGCAACTTTACCTGGCTCTCCTTATCCATAACCGTATCGGGATTTTCAATTTCCAATACAGACAGGCTTAGTTCCTTTTCGGTTTCTCCGAATTCATCAGCAAGAGCAGAATGAAAATTCAGAACCCAATTCCTGACTGCTTCGCTGACCGGTCTTTGTGTTGTGATCACGGATGTTGCCTCCCTTGGGATTGCATTCCTGAGGTTGCCTCCGTTGAACATACTTAACGATATGCCATACTCGTTTGTGAGGTTCCAGAGGATCCTGTTCATTATTTTCACTGAATTTCCATAACCTTTATGGATCTCATCTCCGGAGTGCCCGCCGTGCAGGCCCGACACCGAGATCTTAAATGCAACAGAACCGGCAGGTACCGGAACAGGATCGTAGCTGAAAGTCCCAATAGTATCCATTCCTCCTGCACAACCTATAAAGAGTATACCTTCATCCTCAGAGTCAAGGTTTATCAGAGTCCTCCCTTCAAAAAAATCAGGCCTCAGATTTATAGCACCGGTCATGCCTGATTCCTCATCCACCGTAAACAGACATTCTATTTTACCTGCCCGGAGGTTCCGGTCGGCAAGGATCGCGAGCTCTGAAGCGAGCCCGATCCCGTCATCTGCGCCGAGAGTAGTACCTTTTGCCTTGACATACCCATCATCTATTACCGGGATCACGGGATCAACAGACCAGTTGTGGGAGGTACCCGGACTTTTTTCACCGACCATATCCATGTGACCCTGGAGAACGAGTGTTTTTCTGTCCTCCATATCCGGCGATGCAGGTCTGGTTATCAGGATATTGCCGATGGAGTCTTCGCGTGCTTCCAGGCCATGGGCAGCTGCGAAATCAAGTATGTATCTTCTTATCTTTTCTTCTCCTTTGCTTAAGCGGGGGACTCTGCAAATCTCTTCGAAGTACATCCAGATCGGTGCTGGATCCAGTTGGGATAATATACTCATGCTTATAATTGGGTTCCTGAAGGAAGCAACAAAGGTATATTTTTTTTGTTCAGATTTTGAGGCACAGCAAAGATTTGTCAGTACGGTTAATTGTTGAATTTTTCTAATTTTACGGAACCGGTTTTCCAATCAACTCAATCTCTTTCTGATATGTCAAAGCGCATGATAGTTACATTACCCGGAGATGGGATAGGCAGCATTGTTCTTGAACAGGCGTTGAGGGTCCTGAATGCAGCCGGCTTCGATGCTGATTACATTCATGGCGATATCGGCTGGGAATTCTGGCGGAGGGAAGGTAATCCCCTGCCCCAAAGGACCCTTGATCTGATAAGCAGGTATAAAGTCGCGTTATTCGGTGCCATCACTTCCAAGCCAAATGACGAATCCAGAGATGAACTCGATCCCTCCCTGCACGACAGGGGGCTTGTTTATGCATCACCGATTGTCGGGCTCAGGCAGAAATTCAATCTCGACATATGTGTGCGGCCATGCAGATCGTACAAGGGCAATCCCCTGAATTTCATAAGAAGGGGAAAGGGTCATGCCATTGAAGAGCCGTATGTCGATGTTGTCATCTTCCGCCAGAATACCGAATGCCTTTATTCAGGTGTGGAATGGACAAATCCTCCGGAACAGGTTTACCAGGCATTCAGGTCACATAAAAAGTTTATCGAAAACTTCGGAAATGTTCCTGCAGATGAGATATCAATTTCAGCCAGGATATTCACCAGGAAGGCAACCATAAGGATTCTTGAAGCTGCTTTCACGTTCGCACAACAGCATGGTTATAAATCAGTTACTGTTTGCGAAAAGCCCAATGTTATCAGGGAGACCTCCGGCCTGATGTGGAAGCTTGCCAGGGAGATGCAGAAGGAGGCTTTTCCCTCCATCAGGCTACAGAATACCAACATCGATGCTCAGATGATGTGGCTCACAAAAAATCCTGAAGATTACGGGGTCATTGTCGCGGGAAATATGTTCGGGGACATCGTATCAGACGCCTTTGCAGGCCTGATAGGCGGACTCGGGTTTGCTTGCAGTGCCCAGTTTTCATCTGATGGCATAGCCGTTTTTGAGCCTACTCATGGCTCAGCTCCCAAATACGCCGGGTATCAGGTACCTATTGTGAATCCGATAGCCATGATAGAATCGGCATGCATGATGCTCGATTATCTTGAGGAGAAGGACATTGCCACAAGGATACGAAGCGCCATTGCCGGGGTTATAAGTGAAGGTAAGGTAAGGACCTACGACATGATGAAGATGACGGGAAATCCTGACGTAGTCAATAACGGAGCAGCCTCAACGATCAGGATGACCGATGAAATAATATCAAAGATCAGGTAATTTAAACTGCTGGTAATGAACGATACTGTAAAAAAACTATGGCCTGAGCTGCAATGGATCACCGATCCTGAGCTCCGCGAAAAGACAGCAAGGACCTGGGAGATTGCCCTTGAAAGAAGCGTTCTGAAATCCGACGACCTTGAAAGGATCCCTTTCACGCTTTTATGCGGACCTGACCTGAAAGTAAGCTTTATGGCCCATAAAAGGTGTGTGGTCCATGTTGCAAGGGAAAGCGGTGAGAAGATGAATGAATTTTTCGGTTCTGATCTGCCGGTCAATATGGATGTCCTGATTGCAGGCGCAATTCTTGCCGATGTCGGGAAACTTCTCGAATATGAACTTGACGGTGAGGGTAATGCAATTCAGGGAATGTATGGTCAATACCTAAGGCATCCGTTTTCAGGAGTATCGCTTGCAGAGGAGTGTGGTGTGCCGGCTGAAGTCTGCCATATTATTGCTGCCCATGCCCACGAAGGTGACCTTGTCAGACGCACAACAGAAGCTTACATTGTGCATCACGCCGATTTCATGACTTTCCTGCCTTTCAAGAGCAGGCTTCAGGTCGGATGAGATCCCGCCTTCAGCCTGGAAATATTCAATCCTGAGCCGGTGAAATCTTTTCAATGTTATATGAAATTATCCTGCTTTTGCCCTCTTTCCAGACAGTAAATGCTTTTATGATTGCCGACTGTGTAAGGGTAAATGGTTCTGTATAAAGCTTCGATTTTTCATGAGGTTCACTGCCATCAGTTGTGTAGTAGATCCTTCCATCGGGTTTTGAGTTCTTCAGTTCACCTGTGAATCTGTCAGTAAAGATGGTTACCGGCGGAAGAAGTGTGGGAGGGATCATGTCAGCATTGGCATTGTAAACATTCTTTACCCCCATTTTATTGATCCTCCTGTCGTACGTCATCAGTCCGTTGGTCTCAGTCTCGACATCGGTGGTCTGTGTATATACTGTCGCACTGAGTCCGTTTTCCCTGACAAATTTGTGTATCTGATCATAGTACGATTCATATTTCTCAAGTAGTTGAAGGGTATCTGCCATATTCCTGTATCCCCAGGCCTTTTTTTCCCAGGTATGACCCTGCACAGGGAATCCAAGCCCGCCGAATTCGCCAAGTACAATTGCACGATCCTGTTCCGGTTTGGGTACCACCGGATCGGGATAGTGATGTACATCCTTGATTTTCCCTGTTCCCCGGTCGGTCCAGCCCGATGCACTGTTAACCAGCCTTGTTGGATCATAATCCGAGATAAGTTTTGTTATCCTTTCCGTATCGAACTGGCCCCAGCCTTCATTGAACGGGATCCACATTATTATCGAAGGATGGTTAAATTTTGTCTCGATCATCCTCTTAAGCTCGAATTCGAACTGGTCGGAAGCTTCCTTTGACCTGGAGATATCAGGCATAGTTCCGCTTATAAACATATCACCGCTGGGCATGTCCTGCCACACGAGTAATCCCATCAGATCGCATATATAGTAAAACCTCCTGTTCTCCACCTTCACATGCTTTCGCAACATATTGAATCCCATTTTCTGCAGTTGCTCCAGGTCATATTTCATTGCCGTCTCAGTAGGTGGAGTATATATCCCGTCGGGCCAGAAGCCCTGGTCGAGGGGACCGTTTTGCCAAATAAATTCATTGTTGAACAGGATTCTTGTGAATCCGTCTTCGGTTTTGCCGATACCTGTCTTCCTGAATCCAAAGTACGAATCAACATTGTCAGTCACCCCGTTACCATTATTCAGTTCAGCTGAAAGATCGTACAGAAATGGTTTCCCCGGCGACCACAAAGCAGGATTATCAATCTTAAGCGAGATCAGTTCCCCGGCCGTTCCGCTTGCTGTTGCTGCGATCCTTCCTTCCGACCGGACAGTCAGTTTCAGGTTACAATCAGCGCAGTTTACTACTTCAGCTTTGAAAGTCACTGTTCCATTGTCGGGGTTGGCAACTATGCGGAATGAAGAGATGTATGATTTGTCGACAGGTTCAATCCAGACAGTCTGCCATATGCCCGTTGTAGGTGTATACCATATTCCGCCCGGATTGAGGACCTGTTTTCCGCGTGGCTGGGTTCCCCTGTCGGTTGGATCCCATACTTTTATGAGCAGTTCGTGCTCCTTCGGGTCGCCCAGCAAAGGGGTTATATCAAATGTGAACGGATCGTATCCTCCCCTGTGGGTGCCGGCTTCCTTACCGTCAATCCAGACGGTGGTTTCCCAGTCGCACGCTTCAAAGTTCAGCAGGATAAGCTTATTCCTCCATGGATTTGGGATCCTGAAAGTTCTCCTGTACCAGAGATTGTCATTTTCAGTTATTTTTTTTCTGACACCCGAGAGAGCCGATTCGACCGGGTATGGTACAAGTATTTCCCCATCCCATTTCTCCGGCTTTGCATTTAGCGGTGTGATTGAATACTGCCATAATCCGTTCAGGTTTAACCATCGGTTCCTGACAAGGTCAGGCCTCGGATATTCGGGCCACGGGTACAGGGGGTCTACTCTTTCAGCCCACCTGGTAAGCAGGGGGTTTTCTGCGATCTTCCAGTTGATTTCAGGTTTAAGTGTGCATGATACACTTATTATAATAAGGGTGAAGACAGTTGCAGAGGTAAAAAATTTATTCATAGGTGAAAGGTTTCGTTGCTGATCAGCCGAGCTTCATTTTTTCGACCTCCTCGATGTTCCTTTCATTGGCTACGTCCTTGGCATCAGAGGTATAAAGGTATTCAATAAGATCCTGGTAACGATCCAGTATTTTTCCCCTTACGATTTTCGTCAGGGAGTTCATAAGTCCGTTTTCCTGATTGAAACTTTCCTCGAGTATTGCCAATGCAACAGGTAACCACCTCTGGGGGAACATCGAACCATACTTTCCGCTCGTCCTGTATTCATTGACCTCATTTTCGAGAAGGAGCAGGACTTCCCTCTTCCCCTCATCGGAGTCGGCTGAAAGGTTTTTCTCCTCGAGGAAAACCTTGAGTGCATGCTGATTCGGAACTATGAGTGCAACAGTATAAGGTTTCTGATTATTATAAAGCATACATTGATCGATATACTTCGACTGTTCAGAAATTGCTTCCTCAATGCCTTCCGGGCTGAATTTTTCACCGTCATCAGCAATGAGGAGGCTCTTATAGCGCCCAAGGACATAGAGATAACCTTCCCTGCTCATGTATCCCATGTCACCGGTATAGAGCCATCCGTCCCTAAGGGTTTCACCTGTTGCAGTATCATTTTTCCAGTACCCGTGCATCACATTGCCACCTCTGATAATAATCTCTCCTTTTTCGCCGACAGGAAGTTCCTTACCGTCATCATCGCAGATCCTGAGATCCATATTATTCACAAGTACTCCTGATGATCCCAGCCAGTGGCGGCTTGTCGAATTTGAAGAGATCACCGGTGAGGCTTCGCTGAGCCCGTAGCCCTGGTACATCGGAACGCCCAGTGCATAAAAGAACCTTTGAAGTTCAATATCGAGCAAGGCCCCTCCTCCGATGAAATAATCGAGTTCTCCGCCAAAACTATCCCTGATCTTCCTGAAGATGATCTTGTCGTACAGATCAATCAACGGTTTTTTGATTTTCTGGAAGCCTTTGCCCCTGTTCCAGCCTTCCTTGTTATAAGAGTATGATATTCTTAAGGCGTGATTGAACAGGATCTCTGTCATTTTCCCCTTTTCCTTGATCCCTTTTTCAATGTTTTTCCTGAAGTTCTTGGCTACGGCCGGAACGCTCATCAGCAGGTTTGGCTTGATTTCCCTGAGGCAGGAGGGAAGGTTTCGCAGGGTCTCCATCGCGGTCTTTCCGACCTTGACTGAAGCAATACTGGCCCCTTTCCCCATAAATGCATATATTCCGCAGGTGTGGCCGAAGGAATGGTCCCAGGGAAGAATCAGAAGTGTTTTATAGAATGAAGGTATGTCCATCAGGCTGTATGCCTGGTAAACATTTGTCACATAATTGCCGTGCGTAAGGATGATCCCTTTTGGATCGGCGGTGGTTCCAGAGGTGTAGCAGATATTGGCAAAATCAGAGGGTTTGATACCCTGGCTTATTTTTGTAAATTCTGCCTTGTTTTCCGGCGATTCAAGCCATTCCCTTCCGAGCTTGCGTATCTCATTAAAGTGAACCTCATTGGGAGCATATTCATCCTGCGGATCGAAATGGATGATCTTTTCAATTGTTTTGCAATCGCCGATGATATCCTTCATCTTGGCTGCCTGAATTGAAGAAGCCAGCACCATCCTTGATTCAGAATGATTGATCCTGAATTTAATCTCGTCGGGTGTAAGCCTCACCGACAGAGGAACGTTCACAGCGCCTGTGTAAAGTATTCCCAACTCTCCGATAACCCAGCTGTTACGGCCTTCTGAAATGAGACTGAGCCGGTCTCCCTTTTTTATGCCAAGCCTGATAAGGCCTGCTGCAAATTCACAAGCCTGTTTTTTCGTCTCTCCGTAAGTAGTCCCTTCATACTTATCCTGAGGCTTCTCCCAGAGGTAAACATTACTTTCGAATTTATCAGCACTCTCTTCAAAAAATTGGATCAATGATTTCATCCCGGATCAGATTTAGATTTAAGAAATATTCCCCAATATACAAATTCCGTTCAAATTGGCTTGTACTAAGCTGTTTTGATTTATGGTGCGAATGTAATCTTTATGCGTCACGAGGATCCGCAGGGTGAACCCCTGGGATCTGCAATAACCGGCAAGCTCAGGATTGAAAACCGAGAAAATGGTTTTACCTGAATATTGTTGCATTCCTGTCGGGGCCGACAGACACAAGCCCGACCGGAATGCCTGTTTGCCCTTCAATAAATTCTATATAGCGTTTGAGGGTAGGGGGAAGGGCATTGAACTCCCTTATCCCGGATATGTCATCCATCCATCCATCGAGATCGGTATAAACAGCCTCTGACCTGGAATGGTCTGCGAACATAAGCTCATTATGTTCCTTACCGTCAACCAGGTAAGATGTGCAAACCCTAACGGTATCGATGCCAGAGAGTACGTCAGCTTTCATCATGAAGAGCTTTGTCACCCCGTTTATCATGATTGCATATTTAAGTGCCGGGATATCAAGCCATCCGCATCTTCTTGGCCGGCCGGTTGTCGATCCGTACTCCCAGCCTTTTTTTCTCATCATCTCGCCTGTGGAGTCGTTTAATTCGGTGGGGAAAGGGCCGCTGCCTACTCTGGTGCTGTAAGCCTTGAATATTCCAAATACATTACCCACCCTGCCCGGAGGTATCCCCAGACCTGTGCATGCCCCGGCGCTTATTGTATTTGATGAAGTTACAAAGGGATAGGATCCGAAGTCTATATCCAGCATTGTTCCCTGGGCCCCTTCGGCAAGTATTTTTTTGCCCTCCGACAAGAGCCTGTTAATGAGGTATTCGGTGTTCTCGATCCTGAATCGCTTAAGCAGTTCGATCCCCTCGAACCATCCCGATTCGAATTCCCTGATATCAAATTCATATGTATAATTCTTAAGGATCGCCAGGTGTGCCGCAGTATGCTCCTCGTACATATTTCTGAAATCGCTGTTAAGGATATCCCCCACACGAAGGCCGTTCCTGCCTGCCTTATCCGTATAAGCGGGCCCGATGCCTTTCAGGGTTGAACCGATCTTCAGATTCCCCTTGTGGTGCTCATAGGCTGCATCGAGTATCCTGTGCGTGGGTAAAATAAGATTAGCGCGCGATGACACAATCAGCCTTTTTATAAGTTCGTCGACCGACGGTCCCAGGTATTCAATTTCACGCTTAAAAACGGCCGGATCGAGGACAACGCCATTGCCTATAATGTTGATCTTTTCGGGATGAAAGATCCCAGACGGGATCAGGTGCAATACATGCTTAACATGGTTAAATTCAATCGAATGGCCTGCGTTTGGTCCTCCCTGGAAACGGGCGATCACATCATACTCGGGGCTAAGGGCATCCACTATTTTCCCCTTGCCTTCGTCACCCCATTGGAGGCCTAACAAAATGTCAATGTTCATCTTAGAGTGTATAGGGATTTTAAAATCTCTGTCGAAATTACAAAATATTTCGGCTGAAAATCACGTTGATAGTATATTGTTGATAAATGGATTGCGATTGTGAGCAATAACTGAATTTCAAGCATCCCTGATAATTAACCTGATTTAACTTCGTATTTAATATTCTAGTACTAATTAAAACTAATCTTTTGCTATGAAAAAAGCAGCTAGTCTTTTTCTGATCATGATTCTGGTAATCAATTCTTATGCCCAGGATAAACCGGCAGTCGCACCGGAAAAAAATGTAATAAAAGTGAACACTCTGGCTCTGATAGTTCTCACCGGCTCTATATTTTATGAGCGTGAGATCTCCGATTTAAACTCCCTTCAATTAGGTGTTGCCTATCTGGGTTATAAAATATCTGACACAAGATTCACCGGTGTAATACTTACTCCCGAGGTCAGATTTTATGTCAGGAAGGACGCACTTGACGGATTTTATGTTGCACCCTATTTCAGATTCCAGAGCTTCGGCTATAATAATACGGAGAGTGTTGAAACCGAAAAAGGCTCACTGACCACCTATGGTGGCGGAGTTGCACTGGGAAGGCAGTGGATATTTGCCAGGGGTTTTGTACTTGATTTCTTTATCGGTGGGCACTATTCAGGTTCAAGTATCGATATTACCTCCGGATCTGAACCAACTAACATAGCAAAATTCGAAGGCTTCAGAACAAGGGTGGGTCTGAATCTTGGATTTGCTTTCTGATGCCTTTGAATCAATCGCGTTTGTTGAGATGGCCGTAGATGTATAGTGAGTGGTACATCGGGGCGAAATCGTAAAGTCCGCTAGCTGTCTTTATGATCTCCTGGATCCGGGGATCACAGAATTCAACAACCTGGCCTGTTTCTATATCTATCAGGTGATCGTGCTGACCGCACTGGTAAGCCCTTTCAAACTGCGCCATATTCTTACCGAACTGGTGCTTGACTACAAGGTTGCAGTCGAGCAGCAGTTCTATTGTGTTGTACAGGGTTGCCCTGCTGACCCTGTAGTTCTTGTTCTTCATGAAAATATAGAGTGATTCAATATCAAAATGACCGCTGCGTGAATAGATCTCATCGAGGATGGCATACCTTTCAGGAGTCTTCCTGTGACCTTTTTTTTCAAGGTACTCGGTGAATATTTGTTTTACGGTCGATCTGGTATCATCATTATCCATAACTGATCTGAATTTAAATAATAACAAAATTATGATTTTTCCTGGATTAAAGTCACTCCGGGACGGGCTGACTTTTATTCAGTGAATTCCTCCACCCTCTTAATGGTTTCAATTCCTTTTATATTCGATATTTTGAGGATAAGGTTGTTAAGGTCCCTGGTATGGTGGACGTAAAGGTCGATTGTTCCTTCAAAAATGCCATCCTTGACACTGATGTTGATTTTGGTCATGTTCACCTTCAGTTCGGATGAGATTATCTTGGTGATATCATTTACTAGGCCAATTCTGTCGACCCCGGTCATGCTTATCCTTGCAAGGAACGACACCAGCTTGTGCATTGCCCAGCGAACTGCGATTATCCTGTTCCCTTCATTTGACATTATGCGGATTGCGACCGGGCACTTGGGTTTGTGGATTATAATGGATCCTTCAGGCGAACGGTAACCGATAACCTCGTCGCCCGGGATCGGATTGCAGCATTTTGCAATTTCATACGATTGTTCAGCATTCTCAATATTTTCCCTGAGAAGGAACGGTGTGCTTCCGTCAATTGACGCAGCCTGGACACCCGGCCCCTCTTCTTCCTCCTCCTTTACCTTCTTTGATCCCAAAAGCTTGAGTTCCCAGTATTTAATGACATTTTTTGCAGGGCTTGGCCTTACTATCTTTTTGAGGTTTTCGAGACTGACCGTCCCGAGGGCAATTCCTGAATAAAGCTCATCCTTGTTCAGGAAGTCATACGAAAGCATCAGTTTTCTGACTATCTCCGTATTTGGGGTGAGTCCCAGCTCAGCCAGTTTCGCTTCGAGCATCTCCTTGCCTTTCTGGATCCTGTTTGTTGTTTCAGTCCTGAGCTGGTTTTTTATAGCTTCCTTGGCCTTTGATGTCCTGACGAATGAGAGCCATTCTTTTTCGGGCTTTGCAATATCCGAAGTGATTATCTCCACCTGATCACCGCTCATTAGCACAGCGCTGATAGGATTAAGCTTGTAATTTATCTTGGCGCCGATGGCTTTGTTACCTATCTCGGTGTGAATATCATATGCAAAATCAAGCACCGAGGCGCCCTTAGGCAGGCTCACGAGAGCTCCCTTTGGCGTGAATACCATTATTTCGGACGAGAACAGGTTCATCTTGAACTCATCGAGGAACTCAATCGGGTCCTCAAGCGGGTTTTCAAGCATCATCCTGATCTGTTTTATCCATTTGTCCAGTTCCGTTTCAGGTGAATTGTCTCCCTTGTATTTATAGTGTGCAGCATATCCTCTTTCGGCAATCTCATCCATCCTCTTGCTCCGGATCTGTACCTCAACCCACTTGCCTTCAGGCCCCATCACGGTTACATGCAGGGCTTCGTATCCGTTGGGCTTCGGTCTGCTGATCCAGTCGCGGAGCCTGTCGGGTTTAGGCATATAGGTATCGGTTATCATCGAATAAATATTCCAGCAGGTCGTCTTTTCCGGTACACCGGCTACAGGCTCAAATACTATCCTGACTGCAAGTACATCATAGATCTCCTCGAACGGGACGTTCTTCGACTGCATCTTTTTCCAGATAGAAAAAATCGACTTCGGCCTGCCGTTTATGTCGAATTTAAGTTTTGCCAGTGTCAGTTTTTCAATTATCGGAAGGCTGAACTTGTTTATCAGCGCCATATATCTCTTTTCCCCGAGCTTCAGCTTTGCTGCTATTTCAGAATAAATCACCGGCTGACGGTATTTGAAACTGAGGTCTTCGAGCTCACTCTTGATAGCATAAAGGCCAAGCCTGTTGGCCAGCGGTGCATAAAGAAATATGGTTTCACCTGCCACCTTCATTTTCTTGTTCTCGGGCATTGAATCGAGAGTCCTCATGTTGTGAAGGCGGTCGGCAATCTTGATCAGGATCACGCGCAGGTCGTCAGAGAGTGTCAGGAGCATTCTCCTGAAATTCTCAGCCTGCATTGAAGAAGAAGCTTCTTTGTTGTATGTTCCGGATATCTTGGTCAGGCCATCGATAAGGGAGGCAATTTTATGACCGAAATCCCTTTCCACATCTTCAAGCGAATACTCGGTGTCTTCGACGACATCGTGCAGCAGTGCTGTCGCTACCGACCTTGCACCAAGGCCAATTTCCTGTGTTACTATCTTTGCGACATTTATCGGATGGATGACGTAAGGCTCTCCCGATTTTCTCCTCATGTTCCAGTGAGCCTCATTTGCAATTTTGAATGCTTTGTCAATGAGCTCCCTGTCGCCGGGATAATTGCACCTGATCAAATGACTTACAAGCGAATCATATTCACGCTGAATATGCTTAATGTCGTCCTCATCAAAAATGTCCTTACTCCCCATAAAAGATCTCCGTCTGCTTTACCAGAATTATACAAAGATAGGCAAAATCGCTAAATTTTGGTGTTTAACCCCGACAGCAGGGACCAAAATGCTACCTTGTCCTGAATACTGTAATAGTGCCTGTTCTTGAAATGTTTTTCCCAGCCGGCGTTCTTGCTTTTAAATGCCAGAGATATACTCCCTCAGGGACAGGATCGCCTGAAACAGTTCCATCCCATGATTCGGTAAAGTTGTGCGATTCAAAGAGCATCTTCCCGTTCCTGTCTGATATTACCAGTTGGTAAACTGAAGGAGTAAAGGTTACAACAGGTCTGAACAGGTCATTTACCTGATCGCCGTCGGGCGTGAAAAGGTTGGGTACAGTGATCTTCTCTTCAATTACAGAGCAGACTCTCTGCGATATGCTTTGCCCTGTAATGCCATAAGGATTTGTGCCTTCGGTTGCCTCAATGTAAAAGCAGATCTTATCGGTTGAAAGTGTGTACATTATTTCAGGTATACTTATTGTATGGAGGCTGTCCGCAGGCAGAACGGAAGCACTTTCAGCGAATCCCTTTCCTGTATCGGTAAAAAGACGGTATGAGGCTACGCTGCCCAGCCATTGCCGGTATTTGTTCCATGAAAGGATTATATTGTTCCCTTCATCTGTTGCAGCCAGTACAATATTTGAAGCAACATTCGAAACTGTTGTTGCCTCATTGCAATTGTTTATCGCCGAAAGCCTGTAGTAGTTGACAGAATCAGCTTTTGCGGTCCTGTCGGTATATGTTACGGATCCGTTTATCCCATAAATCACATTAATCTGACTGAAAGTACCAGTTGGGCCCGTTTTTCTCTCAAGAACGAACTTATTGATCTCCGATGCCGGATCGTATGTGAAAGCAAGCGATATTTCATTTGCCGGTGTGACAGTCGCATAATCGGCATTGATCCACACCGGTGGTTTCTCAACATCAGGAGTAAGGCATGATTTATTTGATGACGATACCGAATTATCAGTCAGGATTGCATTGATGAAAAAGCAGTATTGTGATCCGTTTGAGAAATCATTGATGTCGAATGTCAGTATATCGCCGGTAACATGGCCGGCAAGGTGGTAGGTACCCGAGCTGACTGATTCAAGAATGTCATAACCGGCAACTTGGCCGGGGGGATATGAGGTGTATTCGTTCCACGAAAGGACGATTTTGTTGCTGCATGAATCGATCCGTGATTCGCAGAATATTGTATGGAGCGGATTTGACAGGCGGCTTATATTCCTTGAAGCGTCAAAAGCAGTCACCACAAACGATTCAATTCGGGCGGAAACGTAAGGCCACACAAAGGAATAGCCGGTAACGAATGAATTGAAAATTGTGTCTATCACATATCCCTCGTCATTCAGGTATTGGTAAACTATGTATCCGGCAACATCGGCGGAGGGACTTAATGACCATGTCAGTTCTGTGTAATCATTTGCCGGATTGACAGTAACTTTAAGCAGGACAGGGGCCGCAGGCGAGATTGTGTCGGGCTGTGAGTAACTCCGTGCAAAGATGGCCAGAAGAAGGACAATAATTACATATTTCCCGAATGTGCTTATATTAACCTGCAGTGATCTCATAAAGGTCATCGGTATTGTAGTATTTTTCTGCAAGTCTCATTAGTTCTTCGGGTGTGATTGTTTTTATCAATTCAGCAAACTTCGTGTAATAGTTGTCATCGAGTCCGAATTCCCAGATCGACTTGAAACTCTCGGCAAGTGCAAAGGGCCCGTCGAACATCCTTACCATTTCACCCGACATAAAATTCCTCACAACTTCCATTTCCTCCGGCGGAACCGGCTCTGCCCGGAGCTTCATAATCTCCCTGTAGATCTCTTGAGCAGCTGCCTTCCTGTATTGGTTTCCGACTTCTGTCGATATTACCTTGAATCCCGACTGGTCGAACGAAGACACCCTGGAGTGGATGCCATATGTATAGCCATTCTTTTCCCTGATATTTTTCATCAGCCTTGATCCGAAATATCCGCCAAGCACAACATTCAGAAATTTAAGTCCGGGATAATCAGGATGCCGTATATTGATCGTTGAAGAGCCAATCCTGATCGCAGTCTGAACTGCCCCGGGTTTCTTCAGGTGAACTTTCATGCGTGCAGATCCTTTCAAGACAGCAGGATTTTCCTCTATGAAAATCTTTTTTGAGTGAAGTCCGCCGAAAGTTTTCTCAAGGAGATCAACAGCATTGCTATGGATCCTGCCCGAGATTATCACAGCCATTGTTTCGGGAGTGTAAAACTTCGTATGGAAATCTTTAAGGACCGCAGGTGTGATGTTGCCAAAATCTTCCTCGTGCACCTGCCTGCCGTAGGGGTGATGAGGGCCGAACACCGACTCAAAGAACCTGTCCATTGCCAGGTTCTGAACCTTTTCCCTTCCCACCAGGTACCAACTCAGCCGTTTTTTCATAAGGAGGTCAAGCTCTTTTTCGTAAAATGCGGGTTTGAAGAGTATTTCGCTTGCCAGATCAAGCACTTTGGTGAAATGCCTTGAAAGAAAATATACGGTCAGTCCAGCTGTATCCCTGTCGCAGCCGAGGTTCAGAAATATTCCGTAATAATCAAGTTTACTGTTGAGTGCTTCGGCTGTATAGTTTGCGGTGCCTTCTGTAAGCATCATATTTGCAGATGAGGCAACCAGGGGTATATAATCATTTACTATCCCGGCCCTGAAAACAAATTCCATCCGCATGATATCCTCAGTGCCGGCTTCGATAAGGTAAACGCGGGCCCCGTTATCCAGTTTTGCCTCTTGCACCGGTATTGTAGTCTTGATGCTTACCGGGAAAAGAGGAGGCTGTGTCATGCCTGTAATTGTCATTTTTCTATTTTTTACCAGACAAATAATACAAAGTGCTGCAGTTTTCCTCAGTGAAGTATTTGGAAGCAGCTTCTTTTACGTTTTCGGGTGTGACAGCCCTGTACCTGTCAGTCTCGGAATTAATGAAGTCAGGGTTGCCCAGAAGTTCGAAAAATGAAAGTGAAAGGGCTTTTGTAAGGACGCTTGTATTGGTAAGGACTGTTGAGGCTTCAAATTTGTTTTTAACCTTTTCCATCTCGTCCTGTCCGGGAGCCTTTTTCTTAAGATCATTAATTACCTCAGTTACTGCATTGTCGGCATCCTTAATGTTTATTCCTTTCATAAGCCTGCCTTCAAGTATAATCAGTCCGGGATCGATTTCTGAAGTAATGTAAGCATTAATATCGCTGAAAAGGTTTTGCTGCCTGACCAGTATAGTGTGGAGTCTTCCTGATTCACCACCGGCCAGCAGGTCGGTGATCAGATCGACAGAATAAAAATCGCCGGTTTGGCGGGGACCCATGTGCCAGGCTTTATATAATGCATCAGAGGGAACATCCTTTTCAATTTCAAGTCTCCTTTGTTCCTTTTGTTCCGGTTCGGAAGGAAGATTTCGTTCACGGATACCCGCGGGTGCGATTGGCCCGAACCATTTTTCTGCAAGCTGTAAAGCAGCACCTGCATCAATATTTCCCGAAAGGGTGAGTATGGCATTATTTGGCGCATAATGAGAGATGAAGAACCTGGATGCAGTATCCAGGTCTGCATTCTTTACATGTGTAATATCGGAACCGATGGTCGGCCAGCGGTAGGGATGAACCTTGTATGCCAGTGGCCTGAGAAGGAGCAATGCATCGCCGTAGGGCTGATTGAGGTAGCGCTGGTTGAACTCTTCGATCACAACGCTCTTCTGGGTGTCGAGATTCCTTTGTGAAAGGTCAATTCCGGACATCCTGTCTGATTCGAGCCAAAATCCGGTTTCTATGTTATCAGCAGGAACAGTAAGGTAATAGCTTGTGATATCGTTACTTGTGAAAGCGTTACTCTCGCCTCCCGCAAGCTGAAGGGGAAGATCATATTCGGGAATGCCGACAGAGCCACTGAACATAAGATGCTCAAACAAATGGGCCAGCCCGGTCATTTCCGGATCCTCGTCCCTTGCGCCTACATTGTAAAGAACATTCATGGCGACGAGGGGAGTCGACCGGTCCTCATGAACCAGCACTCTCAGTCCGTTGTTGAGTGTAAACCTGCTGAAGCTTATCATTTTCAGGATTTAATTACTGGTAGACAAACATACTGAAAATTCAGGGAAGATTTTGTAATGTTTTTATCTTTGCGGATTATGTTCAGGAACAGGATAGCAGGAAGGTTTTTCAGAGACCATCTCCCGGAGTTTGACCAGACCAGGATACTCTATTTCCTCAGTCTTGTGGTCGGCCTGCTAAGTGCACTTGCTGCTGCACTCCTGAAGAATGCGATCTATTATACGAACAGGATACTTACAAACGGTATAACTCCTGAATCGGGCGGGTATCTCTACCTGGCTTACCCGGTAGCAGGTATGTTCCTCACTGTATTGTTCGTCAGGTACATAGTGCGCGACAATATCGGACATGGGGTAAGCAGGGTCCTTTATGCAATCTCAAAAAGAAAGAGCAGGATAAAGGCCCACAATACGTGGACATCGCTTGTTGCATCGACCCTGACTATCGCATTCGGCGGTTCGCTTGGTGCCGAAGCGCCGATCGTTCTGGCAGGATCTTCGATCGGGTCTACTTTGGCCCGATACTTCAGACTTAATTACAAAGCCGTAACACTGCTTATCGGATGCGGGGCAGCAGGGGCCATCTCAGGGATTTTTAAAGCGCCAATTGCAGGTATAGTATTCACTATTGAGGTGCTGATGCTCGATCTGACCATTTCATCAATAGTACCTCTGCTGATTTCATCGGTGACCGCAGCTACGGTCGCCTATTTCCTTATGGGTAATAATGTGCTTTTATCTTTCCAGGTAAGCGGAGCTTTCAGTATTTCCAATATACCATGGTATATCCTCCTGGGCATAATTTCGGGTGCGATCTCCCTCTATTTTTCTAAAATGACCCTTTTCCTGGAATCACGATACGAGCGGATAAAAAATGTATTTGTAAGGCTGTCAATAGGGGGTATAGTCCTTGGCGTACTTATTTTCCTGTTTCCTCCGTTCTTCGGGGAGGGTTACAATTCAATAATGGCCCTGCTTAAAGGGGATACAGGTGCAGTAACAGGCGACAGCATTATTTTCAGATTTGCCGATAATTATTTTGTTTACACATTGTTCTTCCTTGGGCTTGTATTACTTAAAGCTTTTGCAAGCAGTTCGACAATTGGTGCAGGCGGGATAGGAGGGATTTTTGCACCGACCCTCTTCATGGGGGGTATGAATGGCTACCTTGTTGCAAGTTTGCTGAACAGGTTCGCCGGAGTGGCCCTGCCCGATAACAGGTTTGTCCTTGCGGGAATGGCAGGAGCAATGGCCGGAGTTATGCATGCCCCGCTGACAGCAATCTTCCTTATCGCCGAAATAACCGGAGGTTATTCACTTCTGATCCCCCTTATCATAACATCGACGGTGGCATTCATTACAACAAGGAGTTTTGAACGCCATTCAATCTATCATGTTCTGCTTGCAGAAAGGGGCGAGCTGATCACACACGATAAGGACAAGGCGGTTCTGGTCCTCATGGACTGGAGAAAGGACATTGAGAAGGATCTTGTAAAGGTGAGTTCTTCCAACACCCTTGGGCAGCTTGTAAAAGCTGTCTCGGTTTCAAAAAGGAATATCTTCCCGGTGGTCGACGAATATAATATCCTTGAAGGCATTGTTTCGCTCGACGACATAAGGGAAATCATGTTCAACCGTGAAATGTACGAGACTGTCATGGTAAGGGAACTGATGACCATTCCTCCGTCGTACATCGACTTACATGAGAACATTGAAAATGTGATGGATACGTTCCAAAAGACAGACGCATGGAATCTGCCGGTCCTTGACAGGGGTTACTATGTGGGCTTTATTTCAAAATCGAGGATCTTTTCAACCTATCGCGACCTGCTGGTGGAGTTTTCGGAAGAATAGGTAAAAAGAAACAGATACTTTATTAATGTAATAGCAGTATATTTGCAGGCGACAAACCCGGAACAATCAGCCTGGATCTATATAAAATAAAATATTCCTGAATTAAAGCAAATCAATAAGATGAACAGAGACACTGTAGTATTTGACCTGATTGAGAAGGAGCGCCAGCGCCAACTGAATGGCATTGAACTCATAGCTTCAGAGAATTTTGTAAGTCAGCAGGTCCTTGAAGCAATGGGATCAGTATTAACGAACAAATATGCGGAAGGCTATCCGGGTGCAAGGTATTATGGCGGTTGTGAAATAGTTGATCAGACCGAGCAAATCGCTATTGACCGCCTGAAGCAGCTTTTTGATGCTGAATATGCAAATGTCCAGCCACATTCAGGCGCCCAGGCAAACATGGCGGTATTCATGACGGTCCTCAAGCCAGGGGATACTTTCATGGGGTTGAATCTTTCGCATGGTGGTCATTTGTCGCATGGATCTCCGGTCAACTCATCAGGGATCCTCTACAGGCCTGTGGCCTACGGGGTCAGGGAGGAAACCGGCCTGATCGACTATGACATGATGGAGGAGCTTGCACTCAGGGAAAAACCTAAAATGATAATCGGCGGTGCTTCGGCTTATTCAAGGGAGTGGGATTATGAAAGAATGAGGAAGATTGCCGACTCCGTGGGTGCAATGCTGTTTGTCGACATGGCCCATCCGGCAGGACTGATAGCTGCCGGACTTCTTAAGAATCCTGTCAGATATGCTCATATAGTTTCGTCAACAACTCACAAGACGCTGAGGGGACCGAGAGGCGGAATTATTCTCATGGGAAAGGATTTCCCGAATCCCTGGGGTGTAAAAACCCCGAAGGGTGAGGTCAAAATGATGTCGGCGATGATTAATTCAGCAGTTTTCCCGGGTGTTCAGGGCGGGCCGCTCGAACATGTGATCGCATCGAAAGCTGTCTCATTCGCTGAAGCCCTTCAACCCGGGTTCAGGACCTACCAGGAACAGGTTCAGAAAAATGCGGCAGTGATGGCCCAGGCATTCATTGACAAGGGCTACAAGGTTATTTCGGGAGGCACCGACAATCATCTGCTGCTTATTGATCTCAGAACAAAGTTTCCTGATATCTCAGGTAAAAAGGTCGAGAACACGCTCGTGCTTTCACATATTACCGTCAACAAAAATATGGTACCCTTCGATACAAGATCTCCTTTCCTTACCTCAGGGCTCAGGGTGGGTACACCCGCAATTACCACACGGGGTATGAAGGAGAAGCATATGGGAGTTATCGTGGACCTGATTGACGAGGTTATCTCCAATATCGATAATGAGGCAGTTATAAAAAGTGTGGGAGAGAAAGTGGTCGGGATGATGAAACCTTTTCCCCTGTTTTCTGCCTGACCGATAGCCTGATGCCCTTTTACTTAAGGATAAAATTATAAGTTATTGTTCCTTTCTGAACAACCGGTGCATCGGCCTTGGGTTCGAACCTGGCTTTAAGCGCAGCTTCTTTTGCCACGCGCAGAAGGTATTCATCAAGTGTTGTTGAACCTTTTGTTCCGGGAATAGCCTGGGTAACTTTCCCTGATCTGTCAACGCTGACCTCAACCACAACACGTCCTTCTTCATTGTATTTATAATCCGGCGGAGGCAATGCCTGAAATCCGCGTCCCTGGAGATTATACGATATGCCTTTGTTGCCGAGCCCGCTTCCTTCGCCCCTGACCTTTGAATCGACCGAACCTGTTGCCACTCCCTGGTTACCGGCTCCTCCGGCAACACCCTCACTTGTCGAGGTTGCACCTGCATTTTTGGAGTTTGCGAGTGCATTCCTGGTTCTGTTCATTATATCGCTCTGCCGTTTCTGCTCTGCTTCTATTCTTTTCCTTTCAAGCTCTGCCTGTTCCCTTGCTTTTCTTTCAGTCTCAAGTTGCTCCTTCAGCTTTCTGTCAGCTTCCAGCTTTTCAAGCCTTTTCTTCTCAGCCTCAGGGTCAACTTTCTTAACTTCAGGTGCCTCCTCGTTATTCTGTGTAAGCAAAGGTTCTTCTTTCTGGACCTTAACTGCGGGTGTCGGGGGAGGTGGCACGGCTTCTTTCTGAGACGGAGGTGGTGACGGTTCTATCTCACCAAGCCCGGTTTCGTCCGTACCGAAATTTACAAGTATACCTTCCTCAGATTCAGGCGGTTTCGGGGGCGCAAATGCTACAAAAACAAGAAGTACCAGCATTATCAGATGCAGTGCAGCGGTACCTATGATCCCCTTCCTTCTTTCCGATGGAAGCACGCGCAGTTTGTTATTTGGGCGAAGTTGCAATTATCAGTTTGTAGTTATTGGCCTGAGCAATATTAAGTACTTTAACAACATTTTCAAATGGCACGCTCTTGTCGGCATGCAGTGCAATATAGGTTTCAGGATTTTTTCCCAGCTTTTGTTTCAGAACCGATTCAAGTGAGTTCAGATCGACAGCCTGCTGTTCAACATAATATTTCAGGTCGCTGGTTATTGATACGGTCGTCTGGGGCTTGGCTGAGGTCTGGACACTCCCTTTCGGAAGAAGGAGCTTAAGTGCGGTCGGATGCACAAGTGTGGATGTCAGCATGAAAAAGATCAGCAGATTGAATACGACATCCGTCATGCCAACCGAGCTGAAATTTATGCTTACCTTGTTTCTGGTCGAGATTGGCATTTTACCGTGTCGTTTTTAATGGTTCATTCAGAATGTCCATGAATTCCGTAAGAGTGGCTTCAAGATTAAATACCACTTTTTCAACCTTCACTACCAGGGTATTATACGCAAAATACCCCAGAATACCAATACTTAAGCCGGCAACTGTGGTGATAAGGGCAGTGTAAATGCCATCGGAAAGAAGAGAAACCTCAATATTGTTCCCGGCCTGTGCCATTGCATAGAATGACTGGACCATCCCGATAACTGTACCAAGAAATCCGAGCATTGGTTCAGCTCCCGTAATTGTTGCCAGAGTCGGAAATCCCCTTTCCAGCTTTGATATTTCAAGTTTTCCCACATTCTCAATCGCAGTCGAAATGTCCTGCAAAGGTCTGCCCAGTCGGCTTATCCCCTTTTCGACCATCGATGATGAAGGCGAGTCGCTCGAACGGCAGAGGGCCATTGCAGCATCAAGCTTTCCGTCATGTATATAATCCTTAATCCTGTTCATGAAGTTTGTGTCCTCCCTTGCCGCCTTCTTTATTACAAAGAATCTCTCAATGAAAATATATGCCGCCACAAGTGACAGCAAGGCAATCGGTATCATCACCCACCCGCCTTTAACAGCAAAGTCGAGAAGTGTCAGCTTCCCAGCACCAACCGGCTCCAATACTGCGGCACCTTCCTGCATACTTAGTTCAAGAAATGTCATCTTTTCCTTTCAATTAATTTTATTTAGAACACACAATTATTTTTAGCCAAAGAATTTTTCACGGACGAAGATATTAAAAAACGGAAAAACATACCTCTCTATTATCCGCTGTTAATAACAAAGAAGAATTACTTATTAACTCTCTTTTTGACCTCCGGTTGCTCCTCTTTTTTCATCTCCGACTTGTTCTTTTTCCCGAACAGGTCAGACAGTTTATTGAATTCCTGCTGGAAAAACAGACCCAGGCCCTGTGTATAGGAAGCACCCATGCCGGTATAAAAATTATTGTACCTGTTGAATACCTTGAACCTGATTTTTTCAGCAAGCTTGTATTCAATATCAAAATCGCCTGTGATGGGATTCTCGAATGCATTATTGGCACCTCTTACATCAAAGTTCCCGTTTATTGCAAGCTTGTTGTTAAGCAACTGTGTTGAAAGGGCAAGCTCGACCTCCTGGGAGTTTATGTCCTTAT
>JBAVOD010000299.1:0-4899 GCA_049691735.1 Bacteroidales bacterium | reverse complement strand
GTGGTATAGCCCTTCTCCCTGACAGGCCTTGTGGGATAAAATCCGTAATAATCTTTTCTGAAGGAATAGTTACCTTCATTGCCTTTTTTTACGAATCTTTCATTTGTAAGAACCCAGTCAAATGACTTATGTTTCAGACGTTCAACAGTAGGAACGGTTTTATCCAGAATAACAATGTCCATGGGCTTTTTCTCCTGAACAGTCCAACGGATGAAGTTGATTGCAGGAAGGATCAGAATTAAAATCAGGATGATAATTGTTATCAGGAGAGGCTTTTTCATAACTTAATTAATATCTGAATTCTATTCAAATACTCTATAAACATGTACATTAAAGAGGTTCTTTTAATAACTGATAAATGTACTAATTTATTTTCTATAGTCGAAATTATTTTTCAGGCAATTGGGGCGGCAGAAGGATTTCGGGGCGCACTAATAGCCGGCCGCAGCATTGCTGCCCCTTCTGTCAGCTCCGGCTGCCCTTTTGCCGTCAGGCAGTATCATTATTGCATTTACACGACCGATTGAGCCCCGTTCCCTGAGATCGTGGCCCATGCGGGAAAGTTTTTGCAGGACAGCAGTGTCAAGCGAGTTCTTTTCGTAATAAATGTAATCGGGCTGCCACTGGTGGTGGAACCTGCCTGCATCGACAGCATCGCTGATGCCCATGCCGTAATCAATAACATTGATTATGACCTGGAGTACAGATGTGGGTATCGTCGAACCTCCCGGAGAGCCAGCCACAAGAAACAGGCGGCCATCTTTTTCAACAATTGCAGGCGTCATGGAACTCAGCATTCTTTTTCCGGCCGCAACCGAATTAGCCTCACCCCCTGTCAGCCCATACATGTTCGGGGTGCCGGGTTTTACTGAAAAATCATCCATTTCATTGTTCATCAGGAAACCGGCACTATCTACCACAATACTATTGCCAAATGTGCCATTAAGAGTGGTGGTTGCTGCCACTGCATTGCCGAACCGGTCCACAACCGAATAATGGGTGGTCTCTTCACTCCCGGCTTTCTGTAAAACCCCGGGGGTTATCTGCGCAGAGGGTGTTGGGGCGTTTTGATCATAACTGCTCATTCTGCCGCGCAGGTACCCCTGGTCAAGAAGTTCCGAAGGTACACCTGTAAACTGAGGATCTCCCAGGTACTCAGAGCGGTCGGCAAATGCTCTTCGTTCAGCCTCCGTAATCAGGTGAACGTACTGCCATGAGTTGAATCCCATATCTTTTAAATTGTAGGGTTCTATCATGCCCAGCACCTGGAGAAGGATTATCCCTCCCGAAGAAGGCGGAGAAGCAGAAATGATCCTGTATCCCCGGTAAGCTGCAGCTACCGGATCCCTGAATACCGCCTTATATCCGGCAAGGTCCTCAGAAGTGATTATGCCGTTATCGGCCGACATTTCTGAAACAATAAGCCGTGCCGTTTTCCCCGAATAAAACCCCTCCCTTCCCATATCCCTGATGCGCTCGAGGGTCAGGGCAAGGTCAGGCTGCTTAAGAATATCACCTTCAATCCATGGTGTCGCTTTTACAAAAGAAGGGATCCGCCTGTTCCTGCTTAAAAATGATTCCCTGTAGTCGTTCAGGTCCCCGGCCTGTTCCCGGGTTACATGGAAACCGTTCCTCGCAAGGTCGATTGCCGGCTGGATGACTTCCCTGAAAGGTAAAATACCATATTTCCCGTGGACGTTCAGCATCCCGTCGACCGATCCCGGAATGCCGGATGCAAGACGGGTATTGGTGCTGAGACCCTTAACAGTGTTACCTTTCTCATCGAGGTACATTTCGCGAAAGGACCTTAGCGGAGCCTTCTCACGGTAATCTATCATATCCGTTCTTCCGTCAGCGTTTCTGATCACCATAAATCCCCCACCGCCAATATTTCCCGCTTCGGGATAACAAACAGCAAGTGCAAATCCGGTAGCAACTGCCGCATCGACGGCATTGCCTCCCCTTCGCATGATATCAACACCAATTGCAGAACTTTCAGGATGTGCCGACACAACCATCCCACTATCTGTTACCAGGTCATAATTACCGGAAACCGGCACATTTTTGCCCGCAGGTGTTCCGATACAACCGGTGAAAAAAACTGACAGCAGAAAGTAACAAATGAATTTGCTTGACATATGAACGGGTTAAGGTATCAACTGATGTACAATAATAGCAATAAAATCAGATCTTGAAAAGAGGAGGTAATTACAGAGTATTAATTGAACGGGATGATTAATTTTGCACAAATTTATTATGATGCTTGCAAATCAACCCCTTGCCGAGAGACTGCGGCCGAAGAACCTCGATGAATTCGTCGGACAGGATCATCTTGTCGGGAGGGATGCGGTCCTGAGGAGGGTCATTGAATCGGGGAACATTCCGTCGTTCATATTGTGGGGACCGCCTGGCGTCGGAAAAACCACTCTGGCCCTGATCATTGCAAATACGCTGAAAAGGCCGTTTTTCCATCTCAGCGCCGTACATTCCGGAGTAAAGGACGTAAGGGACACGATTGAAAAAGCAAAGAAACAGCAGTTTTTCAGCCAGCCTAACCCCATTCTTTTCATTGATGAAATTCACAGGTTCAACAAATCCCAGCAGGATTCGCTGCTGAGCGCAGTGGAACAGGGTACCATCACCCTGATCGGGGCAACCACTGAGAATCCTTCATTTGAGGTCATCTCCCCTCTCCTTTCCCGCTGTCAGGTCTATGTGATGGAACCGCTCGACGAAAGAGTCCTCCTCACCTTGCTTGAAAGGGCTTTGAAGAAAGATGCCTACCTGTCGAAGTATGACATTGAGGTAAAGGAGCATGAAGCTCTGCTGAGGATCTCGGGGGGCGATGCCAGAAAGTTGTACAACGCACTTGAGCTGGTTGTGTCGTCCGAAGCAGATGAAGCCGGATCGGAAAAGATCGTAATTGATAATGGGAAGGTACTGCAGCATGTCCAGAAGAACCTGGCACTTTATGACAAGGGCGGTGAGCAGCATTACGACATTATTTCGGCATTTATCAAGTCGATGAGGGGAAGCGATCCCAACGCCGCAGTGTACTGGCTTGCAAGGATGGTTGAAGGTGGTGAGGATCCGAAGTTCATTGCCAGGCGCATGGTCATCCTTGCATCTGAAGATATAGGGCTTGCAAATCCGAATGCACTGCTCCTTGCCCAGGCCTGCTTCGAGGCAGTCAATGTGATAGGATGGCCTGAATCGAGGATCATACTTGCCGAGGCAACAGTTTATCTTGCAACCTCACCCAAAAGCAATGCATCGTACATGGCCATTGAAGCAGCTATCGGAGCGGTAAGGGAACATGGTGACCTGCCGGTTCCGCTGCACATCAGGAATGCCCCGACAAAGCTGATGAAGGATCTTGGCTACCATAAGGATTATAAGTATGCCCACGATTTTTCCGGCAATTTCGTACAAGACAATTTTCTGCCTGATGAATTAAAGGGAACCAGATTCTATGAGCCCGGAATAAACCCGAAGGAGGAGGAAATAAAGAGGAGACTGAAAGGTCTGTGGAAGGACCGGTACAATTATGATAAGTAGGCTTTCGTTATGAAATTCGCTGTACTGCAGGGAGAATGACCCGAATGGCTTTCAGGATTAGATTAATATTTTACTATCTTTGTATTCCTTATTGTTATCGAAAATTCCTAAAATCAACTATTTTCATTTTCAAACTCAAAATCTAATTTTATGAAAAAACTTTTCCTCACAACTGCATGCCTGATTGCAGCGGTCCTCGTTAATGCACAATCGCTTGATGAGATAATCAAAAATTACACTGCCGCGAACAAACTTGATAAGATTTCGCAGTTCAAGACCATAAAAATCAGTGCAACGACTTCTGCTATGGGCATGGATATGCCTGTAGAGATATGGATGAAGAGCCCTAACATGATAAAGACCGTCACCACCGTGAACGGACAGCAAATAGTTCAGGTCTTCGACGGGAAAAAAGGCTACATGCTCAACCCGATGACCGGATCGACCGAGCCGGTTGAAATGAGTTCCGAGCAGATAAACAGCATCCTTAACAACAACATGTTCCAGAATTATATGGAGAACTATCTCAAGGCCGGAAAACTGACACTGGTCGGTGAGGATGTTGTCAACGGAAAACCGGCATTTAAGATAAAGGCCAATATTGAAGGAGGGAATACTGCTTATATGTACATCGATAAAAGCTCATACCTGCTTGTAAAGACAATGACAGAGGTAAACCAGGGTGGAACGCCGGTTACCGTGGAATCATATCCTTCGGATTACAAGGATATCAACGGGATCTTCGTACCGATGAAGACAACATCGTCAGCCGGCGGAATGGAATTTGTCACCACCTTCACAAAAGTTGAAGTGGATGTACCAATGGATGACAGCATTTTCAAGGTGAATTAAGCAGGAAATCCGGGTGCGGGGTGCGGGTTGCGGGGTGCGCGGAAATCCAGGTGCGGGGTGCGGGTTGCGGGGAAATCCGGGTGCGAGGTGTTGGAGGTGCGGGTTGCGGGGAAAACCAGGTGCAGGGTGTTGGAGGTTAAAAAAACAGCAGAGACGCGATTTTTCGCGTCTCTGCGTTTGCAGCCAGTCTGTAAGCCGGATTCTGTGCCGGTTATATCCCTGTGACAGAATATAAAACCGGATTCCATCATTTATCTTGTCCCGCCATTGCTGACGGGATCATACGACCTACCCCCCGGCATCGGGCGAGCAACCCTGTAAGCCGGTATACATGGTCTTTCAACCCATCAGGTGTACGGCTCCCTGCGTCACCGCAGGAACCGGTGGGCTCTTACCCCGCCTTTTCACCCTTACCCCGTTTTTGAATGATGCAAAAGCGGGGCGGTTGTTTTCTGTTACACTACTATACCCTCACGGATATCTTCCCGT
>JBAVOD010000298.1:0-5163 GCA_049691735.1 Bacteroidales bacterium | reverse complement strand
ACCAAACGGCTGTCAAATATTAGTAATAATTATGAACCAAGTAAGGATGCCAACAAGTGTATAATTATTGGGAAAGTGGATATTTTGTCAAAGGGTGCCTTAGGGATCCCTAAAAAATGGATGGAGTTAAAAAAAGTTGGGGGAGAGAGTATCCAGGATTTTCCCTTAGGAGAGTTCTTTTTTGTTTCCCTTGAGCCGGGAGACTATGTTATTGAAAAAACCTGGATGGCTTTTGGTTTATTAGGTGCCATGGGCTACGGTTATCCTGCAGATGTAAATGTAAGTTTTAAAGCAACTCCTAATGACATTGTTTATATCGGTAATCTTAAAGTAACACACAAATTCTCTTCCTTGGGGCAGTTGGAACTGACTGGCTTTGATAAAGAGATTACTAATGATTATGAGGCTGCTGCCAAAGAATTTAAAATGAGGTATCCTAATATTCAGGACGAAATTAAGAATAACCTTATGAAATAGTGGATTAGATAAAGCAGGAATAAATATTGAAGATCGGGAAAGACCTGCATCTGATGATTGTCGGAGTATTTCAATATTGAAAGCAAGTATTCAGATAGGAATGAATTCTTATCCAAGTTTATAGAACATTAATATAATGAATTAAACCTTTCTGTCTATCCTTGAATGAATCATATATTAACCAAGTATTAGGATACATAGAAAATTAGCAATATATACATTACTTTGGAAATAGTTTAGTATATTTGATATGTCTTAAGGACTTTGATTTAATTTTAGGACATTTATTGGAATTGATTTTTTGTGTCTGTGACTATTCATATTTTACTTAAAAGATAAAATTCAATCAGTGATAAAACAAAATTAAGACCCTTTTTTATCTGATTGCTAAATCCGTTTAAGTTTTATGAAGAAAAAATTGTTATTTGTACTGGTGGTTATAATGCCATTTATTCTATCAGGACAGACAATAAAACCAGGGATTATTGTAGGAATTAATTTGGCAAATTGGCGGGAAGATGATGTCTTATTTGCTGAAGACTTGGCATATGGCATGAATCTGGTATTGGGTTCTTCTGATTTCAAAATCAACTGTGATTCAAGAATAGGATTTTCTGCGGGAATGCTAA
The DNA here is from genome assembly GCA_049691735.1 of Bacteroidales bacterium. GTDB lineage: Bacteria > Bacteroidota > Bacteroidia > Bacteroidales > VadinHA17 > LD21. The sequence goes on along the minus strand of JBAVOD010000298.1, from coordinate 4,057 downwards.
TTGATTACCAACTTGCTAAATTCCTCTCTATTCAGCCCGAACTATCATATTCTCAGAAAGGAAGCAAGTTTTCTGGAACAGGAACTGTCGAATTCGAGGGTAAATTCTATTCAGTTGACGAAGACTGGATTATGCAGCTTGATTACATCGATTTCAGTATTATGACAAAGATTTCTTTGACTAAAAGCAATATTAAACCCTACATTATTGCCGGACCTGGATTAGGATATCTCTTGTCCTCAAAAATGAAGGTAAAAGCTACAGTGGAAGGAGAAACTAGTACAGATTCATCTGAAGCAGATATGTTCCGTGACCTAGACTATTATATTAATGCTGGTGTTGGATTTGATTTCTATGGTTCAATTAGGATAGAATTCAGATGTTATCATTTCTTTAATCCCGTTACTGATGAATCTAAAAGTGAGTATAAATTATATAACTGTATTAAATCTATGAACCTGATAATCTGCTTTTAATGTTAAATTGTTTCTACGTGTTTAAAGAAGTGTTTATTTTGAATACTTGGCTTTTTCACAATACCTTCATCTGATTGTCTTATTAATTAATCGTATTGCATTGACATCATATAGATCTTTATGGCCATTCAAGTTCCTTAACATCAATCTCTGTTTGACGGTAAAGTTTACAGGTTTATTATTTCTGATCCAATGCGGGTGCGAATCAGTAGGAATACCCACATTGATAACATTACCTGTGGAAGATATAACTTATACCACCGTACAAAGCGGTGGAAGAATCTCCAATACAGGCGGCGGAGACATTACATCAAGGGGGCTTGTCTGGGATACTGTGGAAAATCCAACAGTTGAACGGCATGCAGGATTGAACAATGAAGGCTCTGGAGAGCGTCTATTTTTTATTACACTTATAGATCTCAAGCCTGCCACAAACTATTATTTACGGGCATATGCCACAAACTCTGCTGGGACTGCATATGGCGATGAGGTTGCATTCATGACAAAAATTCCAGTTGGTGTTGTTGAAAGCAACTCTCTGGTAATAAGCGTTGAAACACAGGCAGATGTTGACTTGGGCAGAACAGCCTCACTTATGAATGGCATTAAATTCGATAACGGCGTAGTCTGGGAAAGTAATCTTAATGACTATAATATTCCCGAGAGTTTAGTCTACCCCTATTCCGGAGTTAATTTTCCATCTGATGTTAAGCTTTCATTTTCAATTAGTTCATCTGGCTATTACTCCATGAAGGTCAGTAGCCCATACTCTCCTGAAAACGTATTTTCAATTCTCAGTTTCAGGAAATATATGCAGCCTAGGTCAACCAGAAAATTTATAAATTGGACAACAGTAACAAAACCCCTCCCGGCCGATTATTATAAAAATACTTTTGATCCCCTTTTGATTACAAGTCCCCTCCAGGCAATCATGTCATATGAATTTGGATATCTTAGAGAAAATTATGGAATAATTTCCGGTCCAGATAGTTACTATGAATTTGGACGTAAAGTGCTTGATAGTTATATTCTTAAAAGTGGATTCTCTAAACCGATATTTTATGTTTTTTCGATGATCCATCATACTCAATCCAATTTTCCTGGTTATAATAGTCTTCTTCGGGAAATTGACAGGTATTATAATTCGAAATTTTCAATGGCGCCATTGGAAATATGGAACTCAAATTTTTCAGGTAAAAGAAAATACAAAATTACCGCAGCCGGTGTAGTGCATTCCTTGCTGTTTGGCAAAATTGTTTGTGACAATAATAATTCAGCTTACAGTAAATTAGATGACGTCAGACTGATTGAACTTACCAATGGTTATTCAAAGGAAATTTACAAGTTCTATCCTCCTACCTCAGCCTCAGTTGAGCTTGGTGTTTCATCAGTCTATGCTCTTACATGGAATGCAATGTGTTATTTTGCTTGTGCAGATAACCTGACTGTAGGTGACTGGGTAGAGGAAAGAGATGGAGTTATTAATCCAACCGACAGTTGGGATAAGAATCCTAAGCCGTTAATTTTTAAAATTGATAATAAAGGGATAAAACAGCAGAAATAATTAGTTCCCAGTTTTAAGCTTAATAATAAACCGGTAACCATTATTAATATCTTGATAAAGAATGATATAAGAACAATTTACTTAATTAAAACCAATATGAAAAGAATGCCTAATAACTTCAGCAATTTGATTTTTTCTATAATTCCAACAGCTTTTATTTTTTTAATTTTGGTTTCTTCATGTAGACCTAAAAAGACTATACTAATTCTAGGACAGAATCATAATTTAGAAATATCGCCCTCTAAACATCTAAACCAAAAAACATTTACTATACTTTATTTGTACTCTACCACCTATGATCGTATTCCTGTCGAATTTAAATATACCCTCCGAGGAGATATTCACGGAAATTCATATGGTTTTGATCTTTTACTAATGGGTATGACAAAAGCTTCTTTCTATGTCGATCTGGTATTGGTTCAGGGAGGGAAAGAGACAATTCTTGCATCTACTGTATTTGAATCCAGTATTGAAGAAAAGATAGCTAAAGATTTTAATGAAGGGAAAAAGAATTTGGCAGCACAGCAAATAGTGCCCTTTTCGAAGGTGGTAAGTGGCAATGATCCGGAAACGAGAAAAGGAGACACTTTGCTTTTAAGGATCCATTTAGATCCAAATGTCACAGGAGTTGGAGTACTTTTTACTAATGATGGTAAGGAAAAACAATCCTATATAACAATACCTACAGTTGTGGTTCAATAACTCGTGTAAAAAAGCCAGCCTCTTTGAAAATGTTTAGCTGGTCAGATTATCATTAATTTACATTGGGTGATAACACTTAATTATGTTCGGTTGTATATGGCCCATCTCCTCCGGCTAATAGAGGTCACTGTTTCCGGTTTTTACAATATATTATGAAGTTATGATGATTTACTGTCTTGTTTGGTATCTCATGATATATGTATGTTGCATCGAGCATAAAGAACTTTTAAAAATTGTGCTTTGCAGAAAAGTGCAAAAGTCGCTCGTCTTGACCACATTCCGCCGGTCTGATTGATATTTTAGTATTTATCTATACATCATAGAATTAACCCCAGATTTAGGTGGCCAATCGTATCCGGCGAAAGGTGTTCATGGTAATCGGCTTTTCCACCTGGACAACACAAGCCCCCAAAGGATATGACAATTTCAGGGAAGGTAAGAAATCGACACTTCGTCCGAATTCTGACGCTCCATTGATGATTGAAGCCTTCAATATGTTAGCCTCAGGCACATACTCAGCTGATGAAGTTAGAAAATGGTTGAATGATAATAAATTAAAAATCAGCAAGAATACATTCCTGAGATGCATTAGGAATCCTGTTTATATAGGAAAGATAAGAACAGGTGAATGGAAAAAAGAACCATCTCAGGATGTCCCCGGACTACATCCTGCACTGATATCTGAAAGTATTTTTCGCAGAAGTTTATTCTTTAAAATGAGCAATTAATCCAGACTTTTGATTAGTCCAAACAGCATTTTTGAGAGTTCTTCAAGTTTTTGCTCACTCTCAAGGAAAACATGCTCAGTTATTTCCTTTGTTTCAAGCAGATATTACAGAATAGCTACACATTCAAATGCACTGCCTCTGGCTATCACAAAGAAATTTTTCCTGTCTTTGCCACTGAATCGTGAAGTTCCTTCAGCAATATTTAACATAATGCTGAATGATGCCCTTCGGAACTGATCGTTCGTCACCCTGTAAAAATTCTTTCCATCCAGGATCGAATAAATTTCTTTACAGAAATTCTTTGACTTCTGATAGACATCAGGTTTCTGAAAATCAAACATGATAATAAGTTTTAAGTTAGCACTATTGAAAATAAATTAGCAGCAACACATAGCTAATTTATTAAAAATCTGGGAAATATGAAAGGATTAGAAGTGTGATTGTGAGAGTGAGTCTTGAGGAAAAAGAGATGAGAGTGTTTGTTTGAGCTACTCGCTCTCGCTCTTTTTTATTCAATCACTTTCAAGTTTTCTGATTAGTGAAAATAGCATCTTAGAGATCTCTTCGAGAAAGGCAAAGTACTTAAT
>JBAVOD010000297.1:0-2680 GCA_049691735.1 Bacteroidales bacterium | reverse complement strand
AGATTCAATTTCTAAGTTTATTTTATTAAAAAAGATTAAAATGACTATTACGCTATTTCTCTCAATGATTCTGGGGATACTTTTGTTGTTCTTCGGAAGAAGGCTTTTCTGGCTTTTTGTTGGAGTGGCTGGTTTTATAGCAGGTCTGACCCTTGCTCCGCATTTAATAAGCGGCCAGTCAGAACTGGTCATTCTATTGATAGCCATAATCGCCGGAATTATTGGTGCCTTCCTTGCCATTATGCTGGAAGGGTTGGCCATCCTGATCGCCGGTTTTCTGGCTGGCGGTTATTTGTTAACTACATTAGGAGTTTCCCTCGGCTTTTCTGTCTCAGTTGATCCTTCGGTAATTTACATCATTGGAGGCATTATAGGACTTCTGCTGGTGGCTGTCTTTTTCGACTGGGCAATTATCATTCTATCCGCGTTGCTGGGGGCTGAAATACTTATGCCGATCCTGCACATCTCAGGCTCGGTTTATTGGATGGTTTTCATTGGGTTGGTTGTTGTTGGTATAGCAGTACAGGCTGGTTTCTGGCGTCGCCGTTATCCTGTTCAACGTACATGGGGCCGTCGACCCTGGTATTAATTCCAATCTCGACCCTTACTGATTTACACTCTCACTCTCACTCTCACTCTCGCTCTCGCTCTTTATTCAGTACCCCATACCGACGAAAGTTGCAACCATGTGCTTTGACTGGTCAGATTTTAAGGATGCCACCTGTTTGTGACGAGGATTTTACCTGAACAGATTTGTATTTTAGTTTAGCTGTGAAAATCTTGTCTGGTGACCAGAATAAGTACGTCTGTCCGTACTTCTGAAACCGAAAAATATTTGTAATTTATTGGGAATAATATATTGCTGAAGTCAAGTATATTTACAAACCACTATAGTTCAACAGAAAGTATCTAAGCAAGCATAGAGACATGAAAATAACAAGGATTTCCGCATTAACTGCTATCGTAGTTCTTCTGGCCAGTACAACAAATGAAAAAATACACAGGTCGGCCCTTCTCCAATACGATAAGCAGATCGACGGAATAATCAGCAAAATGACAATACAGGAAAAAGTTGACATGCTGCATGCCAAACATATGTTTGTTTCAGCAGGGGTGCCGGGCCAGGGAATAGCTGACATAAAATATGCTGACGGACCTTTTGGTATCCGCGAGGAAATGCAACCTGACAATTGGAATCCGCTTGGTCTTCAGAATGATAAAGCGACTTTTTTCCCAACAGGTTCAGCCCTGGCAGCAACATGGTCTCCTGAACTGGCCTACAGCTATGGAACGGGAATGGCGCGTGAAGCACGCTTACGCGGTAAAGACATGATACTTGGGCCCGCAATAAATATACAACGGATACCGACTGGAGGAAGAACTTATGAATATCTGAGTGAGGACCCTTTTCTAAGTTCAAAAATGGCAGTAGGGTACACCAAAGGTGTCCAGGAGAATGGGGTTGCAGTCTGCATCAAGCATTTTGCATTGAATAATCAGGAAAACAACCGTGGAAGCGTTAATGTTATAATTGGTGAACGTGCGATGCGCGAGATATATCTTCCACCCTTCAGAGCTTCAGTTGAGGAAGCTGATACGTATGGAGTTATGGCTGCATATAATAAAGTTAATGGCTGGTGGTGTGCAGAAAATGATGTGCTGTTAAATAAAATATTACGCAGGGAGTGGGGGTTTGCAGGAATGGTTATTTCTGACTGGGGAGGCACTCACAGCACTGTGAATGCTATAAAAAACGGCCTTAATGTCGAGATGCCTGATAAAAGGTATTTTGGGAAAGCAATGCTTGATTCAGTCAACGCAGGTTTGGTTTCCGAAGAAAATATTAACCAAAGGGTTCGTGAAATTTTGCGTGTCAGGCTGGCCATAAAACCGGTTCCTGAAAAAGATGCAAACAAGGAAATTACTTCTCAGGCTGCCCAGCAGAAAATAGCTTATAATGTTGCGAGCAAGTCTATTGTTCTGTTAAAAAATGATGGTATGCTCCCTTTGCAGCTTGACAACAAACCGGTAATTGCCGTTATAGGCGCAAATGCTACACAGAAAATGGCTACAGGCGGTTTGGGAGCAGGGGTGAAAACATTATATGAAATAACACCTTTAGATGGATTGAAAGTTCGCATCGGAGACAAAGCACAGATCATATATTCCCGGGGATATGAGCCGGTACAATACAGTTTTGGTGACAGGTTCAGGAAGAAGACACCGGAAGAATTACAAAAAGCGGCACTTGAAAAGGAATTGAACGCCCGGAAGCTTACTAAAGAAGCAGTGGAGGTAGCATCCAAAGCCGATATTGTCATTTTTGTCGGTGGCGATAACAGGGCTGTTGAAACTGAGGGGAGCGACAGGGAAGACATATTTTTACCCTCCGGTCAGGATAAATTAATTACCAGTATTTCGGAAGTTAACAAGAATATTGTAACTGTTCTTACAAGCGGCGCTCCAAATGATCTTAGAGTTGTTCAACCCCTTTCAAAAGCCTTGCTTATTTCGTGGTTTAACGGCTCAGAGGGGGGGAATGCTTTAGCAGACGTGCTTTTGGGTAATATCTCACCAGGCGGCCGATTGCCCTTTACGTTGCCTGTTAAGCTCGAGGATTCACCGGCTTACTCTCTGCATAATTATCCACAGGGAGATAAAAACTCAGATGTCTTTGCCA
>JBAVOD010000296.1:0-7589 GCA_049691735.1 Bacteroidales bacterium | reverse complement strand
ACACCGATTGCGCTATTATGGAATTTACAGGTGTCCTGAATACCGGATGAACAGTTGAGAGTCCCTTAAAAAACAAACCGTCAGTCGACATCGCATAATATATCCGCGGTGCCGACAGGGTATAAATGCCGATGGTTCCCACAGTGCTTATTGCAATAATTCCGGCGACAAGCAGCCCCCCGGAAGGAACTATTGTGCTCACCGCTTCGGCAGCAACTTTTTCAGATGCAATTATTTTATCTACAGGAAGAAGAAGCATGTATGCAGTATTCACAAGAAGATAAATTACTATTACCACGGCTGCCCCGGTGATCATTGCGACCGGAACATTCCTTGAGGGATTCTTTGTTTCGCCGGCAAGGAATGAAGCGTGCTGCCATCCGCCGTAAGAAAACAATACCCCCGTGAGTGCAATGCCAAAGTTCGATAGCCCTGCGTCTGAAGAAACCGGTAACCCCGGATGGCTGAACGACAATCCCCGGTTCCCGAGAATCAGACCGAAGCCAATTATTATAAGGATCCCGAGCAATTTCATCCCGGTGAACAGGTTTGAAAATATCTCCCCGAATTTTGCCCTGAACACATTAAGGGTGGTCAGGCAAATTATTGTTATTATGCTTGCAGTCATTTTCCAGAAGCTGCTCATTGGAATGAAGAAGCTCAGGTAATGCGAAAATGCAAGGGAGAGTACGGCTATTGATCCTGAAGTGATAATGAGAAGATATGCCCATCCGTAAAGGAATCCAAGCCAGCCTCCATAAGCTTCTTTCAGGAACACATATATCCCGCCTGCCTTGGGGAATATCGATCCGAGTTCGCCGAAGGTCAGTGCTCCCGTGAGAGTAATAAGTCCGCCGACTGCCCATACCAGAAGTATCAAGCCTGAAGAGGGGATGAGGCCTGCAATCTGGGACGGCGTAACAAAAATCCCCGAACCGATGCACGATCCGATTGCAACCATCACAAGGCCGTAGAGAGTGAGTTCTTTCGCCAGATTTGTCATAGACTTTCGAACAGATGATTCGACGATTTAGGGCACCATGTGATGGTCAGGGTTACTTCAATAGGTTCAAAAAGTGTTTCACTCAATTGTTTTTCCTGCGATGCTTTTTTATTGTCTCGATGTATGCCTTGAGGTAAATAACAGAAACAGAGAAAAGGATGATGCTCAGTGTCAATAATATAATGAACGAAAAGAAGGGTGGCTTCTTGTCATCCGGCAATGGGTGCCTGATCCTTATTATGAATCCGAGGATGGTATATGTAAATATCATTATCGAGATCGCGAAATTAAAAATTATCGATGATCCGTTAAGGATCCTTGTCGAGCGGTAATACTTGCTGTTCCTGAACTGGCTGAATGAGCTTCTGGCATAGTAAGCAGCACGCTGCCTCGACCGCTCCTGCCTGTATTTTCTCCACTCGTTCATTATCAGATCGTAATCTTCCTGATCAGAGATTTTCTTCCCGTCGTGTGCGATCAGGAAATCATACGCTTCCGTGACTCTTATGAACTGGTCTGTGGCGTCGGGAGAGTGGTTGATATCAGGATGATATTCCCGGGCTTTCTTCCTGTAGGCTTTCTTTACTTCTTCGATCGAAGAACCTGAAGGCAGCCCAAGTGCAGCATAATAGTCGGCAAGTAGCATCAGCGCAGATTAGGAAATCAGGGTACAATTAATGAAATATTTCTGTAAATGAGGAAGATTCAGAGGAATATAATTTCAGGAACGAGCTTATATTGTTAATTATTTAACAATCCCCGTAAATCCCATAAATGCCAGTGCAAGTATTCCTGCAGTTACAAGGGAGATGGGTACACCTCTCATTCCCTTAGGTATATCCGACAGATCAAACTGTTCCCTGATGCCAGAAAGGATTATAAGTGCCAGCCCAAAACCGAGTGCTGTCGCACCTCCGAAAACTACCCCTTCAACCAGGTTGTAGCTTTTCTTTATGACAAGTATCGCCACACCAAGTACGGCACAGTTCGTTGTTATAAGGGGAAGAAAAATCCCCAGGGCCTGATAAAGGGGCTGGCTTATTTTTTTGAGAATGATCTCGACCATCTGTACAAGTGCTGCGATGATCAGGATAAAGGTAATTGTCTGCATAAAGGCTATTCCCAGTTTTTCGAGGACATAGACCTGAATAATGTAGGTGACCATCGTGGCAAGTACAATCACAAAAGTAACGGCACCGGCCATACCCAGCGCAGTATTTACTTTGTTTGAAACGCCCAGGAAGGGGCAGATACCCAGAAACTGGGCAAGTACCACATTGTTTACAATTAGGGCGGATATAACTATAAGTATGTATTCCATCTCAATCCTGATTAGCTCTTTCTGATTTTATTCACTAGTGCAATAAGATACCCGAGGGCCATAAAGGCTCCGGGAGCAAGAATGAATACAAGCACTCCGTCGCCCGGGAAGAACTTGTGACCAAATATCGCTCCGCTTCCCACTATCTCACGGAATGCGCCCAGAATGCCCAGCGCCAGTGTAAATCCCAGTCCCATCCCCAGACCGTCGATCAGTGAGGAGAGTACTGAATTCTTACTTGCGAAGGCTTCAGCACGTCCGAGCACAATGCAGTTTACAACAATCAGCGGGATGAAGATACCAAGTGTTTTGTAGAGGTCGGGGACATACGCCTGCATAAGAAGGTCGACTATTGTCACAAATGATGCTATGACAACAATGAATGCCGGGATCCTGACCTTATCGGGAATTACGCCTTTGAGAAGGGCTATCACGGCATTGGACCCGACAAGTACAAACATTGTAGCAATGCCCATCCCCATTCCGTTCAGCGAGGAGGAGGTAGTGGCCAGGGTGGGACAGGTTCCCAGCACAAGAACAAGGATTGGGTTTTCCCTGAGTATTCCCTTTGTAAGATTTTTAAACTGGTTCATTTTATTACTCCTTTCTGAAGGGTATTGTAGGCACGCTGAACCGCGTCGCAGAATGCCCTTGAGCTGATCGTGGCAGCTGTAATGGCATCGACGTTCCCGCCGTCCTTTTTAACTTTCAATACAAATTCCGAGGGATTCTTATCAATAAACTGATCCCTGAATGAAGGCTCACCCATTTTTGTACCCAGGCCCGGAGTCTCCTTCTGATCGAGCACGGTGATATTAATGATGGTTCCGTCGGGCCTGAAGCCTGCCATAAGGCTTATGTTTCCGCTGAATCCCTTTGATGAGTACGTATTTACTGCATAACCGGTTATAACATTATCTTTTTTAGCCGGATAAATGTCGAGGCTGTCACCGTCGCCTGTAGGCAGCCGGAACATCTCCTCGTTCGGGTTATTGTTAAAGTCGGGCACTACCAGCTTTATCGCATTAAGTTTTTTGTTGAGATTTGAAAGCTCTATAGGTTTCTTTGTCAGTTCATACACAAATCCAAGGCATGCAGAAGCGACAAGCGAGATGAGTGTAAGAGACAACACCATGTTCCTGAAATTCGATTCTGTTTTAGCCATTTTTTACCTCCTCGCCGAACCGTTTGGGTTTCAGATAAGCATTCATTAACGGAACGAAAGCGTTCATTATAAGAATAGCAAAGGAAACTCCTTCGGGATATGCGCCGTAAACTCTTATTACAACGGTTATAAGCCCTATGCCGCAGCCGTAAATGATCATGGCTTTCGGAACCATGGGGGAGGTGACGTAATCTGTTGCCATGAATATGGCCCCGAGCAGAACACCTCCGGCAAGGATATGGAACATCGGATTTGCATTCTTCTCGGGGTTTACAAGCCAGAGAATCGCTGTAAAAATTGCAATGCTGCCTATGATTGATACCGGGATGTGCCAGGTGATCACCTTTTTGATAAGAAGGTATGCAAATCCGATTAAAAGGGCAATGGCGGCAACTTCACCGATTGAACCTCCCATGTCGCCAAGGAACATTCGGCCAATATCAGGGACCTGTCGCATGAGCTGCGAAAGCGGTTCGCCATTCTTCAGACCCTCCTTTATTATCGCAAGCGGAGTGGCTCCTGTCACTGCATCGGTGTAACTTGTCGCGAATCCGTTGGGCACCGGCCAGGAAGTCATCTGCACGGGAAAGGAAATAAGCATGAAAACACGTCCTACAAGAGCTGGATTGAACGGGTTATTGCCAAGCCCGCCGAAAGTCATTTTAGCTACTGCTATTGAGATAAAACAGCCTATCACCACAATGTAGGCCGGGATATTTGACGGAAGGTTGAATGCGAGTAAGATGCCGGTCACAAGTGCAGATCCGTCGGTAATTGAAATTGGTTTTTTTAAGACAAATCTCTGTATAATGTATTCGAAGAGCAGACAGGATACAACCGACGTTGCAGTAACAATTATGGCCCCCACTCCAAAGTACAGCACCGACGTAATAAAGGCAGGTATTAATGCCACCACAACCGTGAGCATAAGTTTTTGTGTTGACTCCCTGCCATGGATGTGAGGTGACGGTGAGACGTTTAGCAGTTTATTCATATAAAGACCATTTCATGTTATTTCAGATTTCTTTCCCTTGCCATTTTTATCACAGTAGTTTTTCCCAGCCTTATATAATCGAGCAAAGGTCTGAAGGCCGGGCAAACAAAGCTGCACGACCCGCATTCCATGCAATCTGTAATTCTTTCTTTTTCAGCCCTTTCAAAAAGCCCCTTTTCCGAGAGGGTCATTAGGAGGTAGGGTTCCAACCCAAGCGCGCAGGCTGAAATACACTTTCCGCATCTTATACATGGATTTGAGTCGTGCCTTTCAGATTCTTCACGGGGAAGTAAAACTATACCTGACATTCCTTTTACAACAGGAACATCGGTGTTGCTTAAAGCTCTTCCCATCATTGGGCCTCCACTTATGATTTTCCCGGTATCATCAGGCGTTCCTCCGGCAGCTTCAATCAGTCTGCTGAGCGGTGTGCCGGTCCGTACATAATAATTCCCGGGCTTTGACAGTGACTTCCCGGTAACCGTTACAACCCTGCCTGTCAGGGGTTTATTTTTCTGAACAGCCTCATATACTGCAAAGGCAGTACCCGCATTGTGTACCACAGCCCCCACGTCTATTGGCAGTTTACCCGACGGGACCTCTCTTTTAATAAGTGCTTTTATGAGCTGCTTTTCCGCTCCCTGTGGATATTTGACCTTGAGTGAATGAACAGTTATGCCGGAGTAAGCTGTTGCAAGCTTTGTAAGATGGGCTATTGCATCAGGCTTATTATGTTCAATACCGATCATGGCCCTGTTTACCCTGAGCGCTTTCATCAGGATGGTTACACCGACAAGAACTTCTTCCCCCTTTTCAAGCATAAGCCTGTGATCGGAGGTAAGAAATGGTTCACACTCAACCCCGTTGATTATCAGAATTTCGCATTTTTTGCCTGATGGAACGGACAGCTTTACATGCGAAGGGAACGTTGCCCCGCCAAGACCTACAATGCCTGATTCGAGACACCTTTTTGTGATCTCCTCAGGCGAAAGCGTGATCTCCCTGACAAGATCACTGCCGTTATCGACAGTTCCGACCCATTCGTCTCCTTCGACATCAATGAATATTGCAGTTTGTTTGAAACCGGTACTGTCAATAACGTAATCGATCCTGCTGACAGTACCTGAAACAGATGAGTGTACATTCGACGAAACAAAACCTTTTGCTTCTGCTATAAGCTGACCTGCCTTTACCTTGTCGCCCCTGTTCACAACAGGTATGGCTGCAGATCCGATATGCTGCAAAACCGGTATCATGACACTTTCAGGGACAGGCAGGTACTCGATTGGCGAGGTGGCTGTTATTTTGTTTTCAGGCGGATGGACCCCGCCCATCGGAAATGTTTTCAGCACAATCTTCAGAATTAAATTTTTATACAGTGTCAGATATTTGCTGCTTCGGTCTGAACTTCCGGCTTTGGCTTCCTTGGCGGAAAATTCAGTTCGACGATTGCATTCGTTGGGCATTCAGTCACGCATTTCCTGCAGAAGGTGCATTTTGATGCATCGATATATGCAAGATAATTTTCAATTGTGATCGCATTAAATTCACAAACCTTGAAACACTTGTTGCAGGCGATGCAGGCGACAGCGCATGCCTTTCGTGCCGGAGCTCCCTTATCGCAGTTGGAACATGCGACATAGATTTTCCTGTCTTTTTTGGCTTTCTTCCTCAGCTCAATGAGTTTCCTCGGGCATGCTTTTACACAGGCTCCGCACGATACGCATTTGTCATCAATTATAACAGGCAGCCCGGTTTTACTGTCCATATACATTGCATCAAAGCTGCACGACTTCACACAATCGCCGTTACCCAGGCATCCGTAGCTGCAGTTTGTTTCTCCGATATACAGGTTGTTCGAAATACGGCAGTCGGATACACCACCGTACTTTGATGTTCTGGGCCGGAATTCAGGTGACCCGTTGCAGAGAAGGACTGCCACAGTTGGTTCGACAACCGGCGCCTCTCTTCCAAGGATCCTTGCAGCATCGGCCATTACCGGGGCTCCTCCGACAGGACAGTTAAGACCTTCGAATGAAGTGGCGGCGACGAGGGCCTCAGCAAAATTTCTGCATCCGGCAAAGCCGCAACCACCGCAATTGGCCGATGGGAGCGCTGCCTGTATCTCGTCAATCCTGGGATCTTCAAAAACCTTGAACTTCTGGGCAACAAAATACAGGATGAGAGCTGACAAAAGGGACAGAAGGCTGAGAGTAATAATTGTTATCAGTATGGTCGAACTCATCATTTATGCTTTTAAAGAAAATGTAAAGCTCCGGTCAATCCGGGATCTGAACAAATAGAGGACGAAATAATAGGGGGCGAGCAGGGCAACCGCAACAAGGCCGGCAATGAGCTCATGAACAGAAAGCGAGACCAGGACAATGAGGCTGGCAATGACGATGACAAGCGGGATGATATAGCCCAGGATCAGCGCCCTGTATCCCATCGAAAGCTTCATAACTACTGTTACGGGATCTCCGCTTGTAAGGTTGTACCTCCCTGGTATGCTGATAAACTTTTCCTCCTTGCCTGAAATATTGCAGAAATTTTCAGCGTGACATCCCGAGCAGGCCGATTCGGCTGATATGCTTACAGTAACTGAATCACTGCGCACTTGCTGCACCGTACCGTCATGCTGAACAGTCTCTCGAAAACCATCTTTTTTCATAAAATTTCCAGGTACGAATGAAGGCCGCAAATTTACTATTCCTTCAAAATTAGTTCCTGCTTTTTGTCATGATTCTGGATAGTCGCGAGTTATTTAGATTCGTTCTAATTAAGCCTCTTAGCTGATATTGCTCCATGACTGGGTAACACTGAAAAGGCGGCTGAGCTCCTCCCTGAGGATAAGGTTCACCGGCTTTTCAAGCATCGGATCCTCAGCCATTATATTTTCGGCAATATTCCTGACATATTCGATGATCTGACCGTCTTTACCAAGGTTAGCGATCTTCAGGTCGAACGGGATGCCGCTCTGCAGGGTTCCTTCAATATCGCCAGGCCCCCGGAGCTGAAGGTCGGTCTCGGCAATCTCGAACCCGTCATTTGTAAGCGTCATTATTTCAATTCGTTTTGCAGCTTCCTTCGGCAGGCTGTCTTTTGT
>JBAVOD010000295.1:0-7382 GCA_049691735.1 Bacteroidales bacterium | reverse complement strand
CGTGAAACCTGTGCAGGCCCTGATTTGACCTCGATCGTACCAAGCTGGTCGAACGGGATCTGACCTCCTCCGGGAAGAGCGACCGACAGGTCTTTCACATCCTCGAGGCTTTGCCTGTAATCCTTTTCGAGGCGCACCACCAGCCCAAAACGTTTTTCTTCGTCGAATACGACACCGGCCTGGCTGCCGGCAAATGCTGCCCTGAGGACCCGGTTCACGTCGGCCACCGAAAGGCCATACTGAGCAAGCCGGTCGCGATTATATTCGATCTGTATCTGCCCAAGGCCTGTGACTTTTTCCACATTTATATCTGCTACACCCGGAACTGTCGTGATAATCTTTTCGACCTCCGCTGCCTTTTCAGAAAGAGTTGTCAGGTCATCACCAAAGATCTTTACAGCAATATCCTGTTTCGAACCTGTCATTAATTCATTGAAGCGCATCTGGATGGGCTGCTGGAACTCGAATTTGACACCTGCCAGCGTGACCAGTTTTTCTTCCATCTTGCTTACAAGCTCCGTTGTGGTTCTGGCGCTTGTCCATTCACTTTTATCCTTAAGTGTAATAATATAGTCGCCAGTTTCCATAGGTGTCGGATCTGTCGGGATCTCACCGGCACCAATCTTACATACGGCGTGTTTCACTTCGGGAAAATTATCAAGCAGAATTTTGTTCGCCTTTTCGACCATTTCGATTGTATGCGAAAGTGATCCTCCCTGGAGAGTCATTACTCCGGCTGCAAGATCCCCTTCTTCAAGCTGCGGGATAAACTCGCCACCAAGCCGTGTAAACAGAAAAAGACTGAAGAGGAAAAGCAGAACTGCAGAAACTGACACACCCAGTTTGTGGCGGAGTGCATAGGAGATAACCGGCTTAAATGCCCTCTGAAGCCATTCCATAAGTCTTTCCGAAAAATTCTGTTTCTGCCTCACCTTTTTCTTAAGGAACAGGGCTGAGACTGCGGGAACATATGTAAGCGAAAGCAGGGCGGCACCGAGAAGCGCAAATGTAACCACTTCGGCCATTGGGCGGAACATTTTGCCTTCTATCCCTATCAGTGCAATTATGGGGAGGTAGACGATAAGTATTATCACCTGGCCGAAGGTTGCTGAACTCATCATCCGCCTGGCGGATTCAAATACATTCCTGTCCATCTCCTCCCGTGTGAACGGGACAGTACCAATTCCCTGGCTTTGAGAAATCCTGTACACAACACTTTCTACGATGATCACTGCACCGTCTACAATCAGGCCGAAATCGATAGCACCAAGGCTCATGAGATTTCCGGATACCCCGAATATGCGCATCAGCGATACTGCGAAAAGCATTGAAAGGGGTATCACCGATGCGACAATGATCCCTGCACGTATATCCCCCAGCATAAGGATCAGGATAAAAATCACTATCAGAGCCCCTTCGGTAAGGTTCCTTGAAACAGTGTTGATTGCCCTGCCGACAAGGTCGGACCGGTTCAGATACGATTCAATTGTCACCCCTTCGGGGAGCGACTTCTGAACCGATGCAATACGTGTCATAACATTATCTATGACCCTGTGGGCATTTTCGCCCTTGAGCATCATAACAACACCTCCGACGGCTTCGGTAGTATCGACTACAAATGCGCCATACCTTGTGGCATTCCCGAACCCGACAGTTGCCACATCCCTTATGAGAACAGGGATCCCCGATGGGCCTTCCCTGACGACTATGCTGCCGATGTCATCAAGTGACTTTACAAGTCCGATACCGCGGATAAAGTATGCATTGGGATTCTTGTCAAGATATGCACTTCCCGTATTCTCATTGTTTTTCTCGAGTGCATCAAAGATATCGGTAAGAGTGAGATTCATGCTCCGGAGCCTTTCGGGATTCACGCCAATTTCATACTGCTTTACGAATCCCCCATAGCTGTTGATGTCTGCTACGCCGGGAGTACCGAGCATTTCACGCCTGACGATCCAGTCCTGGATCGTTCTTAGCTCCATGGGATCGTACAGTGTTTCATACCCCTTTCTGACTGCAAGACGGTACTGAAAAATCTCTCCCAGACCTGTTGAAATAGGAGCAAGCTCAATTTTGGCGATGCCTTCAGGTATTGCTTCTTCGGCTTCCTTCAGACGCTCGTTAAGCTGTTGCCGCGCCCAGTATACATCGACCCCATCGCTGAATACGACGGTGACAACCGACAACCCAAGCCTTGAAATTGACCGGAGTTCAATAATATCGGGGATGTTTGCCACAGCAACCTCGATCGGAGCGGTTATGAAGCTTTCAACCTCCTGGACTGCCAGGGAGGGAGCAAGCGAAATTATCTGGACCTGGTTATTGGTAATATCTGGTATGGCGTCAATGGGCAGAGTGGTCAGCGAGTAGGTTCCCCAGCCGATAAGTGCCACCGTAAATAACCCTATAATGAATTTGTTTTTTATTGAGAATTTTATGATCCGTTCAATCATGGCTTTGATAGATAAATAGTTAATGACAACCGGCAGGTTGTCCTGATCAATAATATCAAAAACAGGATTTTTCAGGCCGCAGGCGGCGCCCTGAACGGAACGGATTCACCAAAACAGCAATAGGTTGCTGCCTGGTCTGATATTCGAGGATACAGTTCAGCCCGGACGCTGACACAAACTGCCCCGTTTATCATCGGATGAATCAGAAAATTGTCTTCGTGGAACTGATGATACAGAAGGCTGGAAACATGACAGACACCAACGTCAGGCCCGGAATTCCGGAATTTAATTGTCCTGTCCTGGTCGTGGTTCCCAGGTTTTTCATGGTGAATCAGCTCATGACATCCGGTATTGTTGTCTTCAAAATGATTGTGGGGAATAACGGCATGGGTAAATATAAGAAGCCATGCAAAAAGCAGGATTGAAGCTTTTGTTTTAACAGCCTTCCTCAATTTCCCGGATTATTATTCAAGGTTAATTTCAGCCAAAAGTAACAAAATGATCTGTACAAAAAACCCTTTCACTGTGATTATGTTCAGTCTGCCCTTTGATTACCAGTCAGAATCGTACCACGACCTGACGTCAGTAATATACATACCGGCTTTCAGCGCAGCTTCAATGCCCAGTTCCCCGTCTTCAAACACCTCTACATACCGGGGATCTACGTTCATCAACTCAGCACATTTGAGGAATGTTTCGGGATGAGGTTTGAAGGAGTCTACATCGTTTGCAGTAACTATTACATCAAAGTATTTGCGCAGGTCAGTGATCTCAAGGGTTCGTTCGACTGCATCGCGGTGGCCTCCTGTCCCGACCGCCATCGGAAGTTTCCCGTAATACCTCCTTACAATGTCTGACACAGGTTCTATAGGCTTAACCTTACTTTGATTCCTGTTATACTCCACAAACTTTTCGTTCATGATCTGTTCGATGGTGACACTACCGTCGAGGCCGCAGTCCCGTATTATTTCTTCCGCAATAACCCAGCCGGGGCTGCCTGTATGTTTTTTCATGAAAGCGTTATCGATATGGGCGCCGAATTTCCCGCAGGCTTTTTTCCAGCTGTCGAAATGCACTGGCATGGAATCAACAAGGGTACCGTCAAGGTCAAATATCAATCCTTTTATCCAGGGCCTGATCTCGTACTTCATAAATACAAAATAAGGCGCAAAAATATCTAAAATAATAGACTTACCCTAAAGATCCTTGCAATCGTTAAGAAAGTTCCGGATTATCGTGTTGAGGCGTCTTAAGAAATGATCATAATGTTTTGTTCCTTATACTGGGCCAGGTACTCCTTAATATGGTGATAAACATACTCGGAAGTAAATCCGAGCTTTTCATCCAGCACCTTATATGGTGCCGAATACCCAAAGCCAGGCATTCCCCATATCTTTCCATATGGCCCGACAAGGTTACTCAGCGTAACAGATAAGCCTGCTGTAAGTCCGAACACCGGGATATTTTCAGGTATAACCGATTTGCGGTATTCTTCAGTCTGGTTCATAAAGAGCCCTTCTGACGGAACGGAGACCAGCCTTATCTTGATGCCGTCCTTTTTCAACAGTTCTCCTGCGTCGCACAGTGTTGAAACTTCCGATCCGCTTGCGATAAGGATCACGTCAGGTTTCCCATCGGAATCGAGCACCACATATGCACCCCTGTACGATTGCAGAGCGTCAGTGTACCTGTCGCCTCTGGCTGATGGAAGATCCTTTATATTCTGTCTTGAGAGGAGAAGTGCTGTAGGTGTACTTGTATTTTCAAGTGCCATTTTCCACGCAACTGACGTTTCAATGGCATCGGCAGGCCGAAGAACCAGCATACTGTTCACTCCATGGTGATTTTTTGTTTTCTCAAGGAGGCGTATCTGGGCTTCATGCTCGACTGGCTGATGTGTCGGACCATCTTCTCCTACACGGAATGCGTCGTGGGTCCAGATAAACTTGACAGGGAGACCCATCAGGCATGTCAGTCTGATCGCAGGTTTCTGATAATCTGAAAATACGAAGAATGTACCGCAGGCAGGAATTATCCCTCCATGAAGAGCCATTCCGTTCATGATTGCAGCCATTGTCAGCTCGGAGACACCTGCCTGAAGAAATGCACCGGTAAAATCTCCCTTTGCAAATGGTTTTGTATTCTTTAAAAAACCATCTGTCTTATCTGAGTTTGACAGATCGGCGGAGGCTACCACCATGTTTTCTGCTTTCTTCGCAAGCACCGCAAGAACTGCTGATGATGCAGCTCTTGTTGCTATTCCCGGTTTCTGTTCTATTTCCCTGAAATCTATCCCGGGCATTTTACCCGAATAAAATAATTCAAGCTTCTGATCAAGTTCGCTGTTCCGGTTTGCCCACTCGTTCTTAGGCTTCCACCATCCTGCGGCTTTTTTTCTCTTCCCGTCAAGAATCGTTGCATAGAACTGCTTTACATCATCAAAGATCTTAAAGGGATCGGCGGGGTCGCCGCCAAGGTTCAGAAGTGATTTTTCAAATGATCCGCCGGCCTCGCCCACTGGCATTCCATGGGTTGATGTTTTTCTTTCAAAACTCTTTCCCTCATTGTCAAGCAGACCCTTGCCCATGGTTGTCTTTCCGATAATCAATGTGGGACGCTCCTTCTCAATGACTGCAGTTTTGAGGGCGTTCCTTATCTGATCCTGGTCGTTCCCGTTGATTGTCATAACATTCCAGCCCCATGAGGTGTACTTCATGGCCGTATCTTCGCATGTGACAACCCGGGTTTCGGAGGAAAGCTGAATATCGTTGGAGTCGTAGAATAGAATGAGGTTATTTAATCCGAGGAACCCTGCAATACGGCCGGCTCCCTGCGAAATCTCCTCCTGGACCCCGCCGTCGGAGATATATGAAAAGATCTTGTGTGAAAAGAGTTCACCGAACCTGGCTGCGAGGAATCTTTCCGCAATTGCTGCCCCGACAGCCATAGTATGTCCCTGCCCCAGAGGCCCGGAGGTATTTTCGATACCTCTTTCAATATCAAGCTCAGGATGACCGGGGGTATGACTTTGCCACTGCCTGAAACTTTTAAGGTCATCAATTTTGAAATACCCTGTCAGAGTAAGCTCCGAGTAGAGCATCGCCGACATGTGCCCGGGATCGAGAAAAAACCTGTCGCGGTTTATCCATTTCGGATCGTCCGGATCAAAACTGAGGAATTCCGAAAACAGGATATGAATGAAATCGGCGCCTCCCATTGCGCCGCCCGGATGGCCGGACTTTGCTTTTTCGACCATCGACATTGACAGGATCCGGATGTTGTCCGCTGCCCGTTTATTAATATTATTGTCCATTTCTATAAATTAAATAAATTACTGCCGTGTTTGTACCGGCGGGGACAAAAATAAAATAAATAGGGAGAGTAAAAAAAATGTTTAACAGAAAGCAATCAAATTATCAGAGATATTTGCGATCTTCTTCCGGAACATCAAAGTATTTATCATATTTGACGGCATCCGGTCCGATTTTTTCAATGGAATGCCCGCCTATCTTATAGGTACATTTTTCACCGACAATATCCGAGAAATAAACGTCATACTCTTTTCCGTCCTCATCGATCATGATTATCCTTACAAGGTGATCGTATTTGAGACTGTTCAGGTGAGCATGACATATCGGACAATTGATCAGGTACTCTTCACCCTCTTCCATCCTGAACGAAGGGTGGGTGGTAACCGTGTAATTTCCTAACTCGGGATTCACATAGACAAGCCCTTTTTTTGTGCCATTGGTCATAGTAGCAGAAAGGATTATCGAGGTTTTAACATTAAGATGCCCTCTGCACGCTTTGCATAAATATTCTACTGCCATAAGGTACCTCCTGTACTTTTAATGTGAGTTTATAATACTTATCAGATTATCTGCTTCTGTCCTGACAAGATAAGACAATTTTTCACCAAATTCAACTTTTTCAGGCTGAATTCCCAGTACATAAACAGGCATACTGAAAAAATCTGTCAGCGTCCGGAGCGATATGTTATGCGTATTATAAGTTATGCTCTTTATCTCGCTAAGTGCCAGAAGACTTGAGTTTCCCGGAGCAGAACCAAAATCCACACAGTCAATCAGCACAAGAACGTCGGGATTTAGCGAATTGATTTTACCTATATAGTTTTCAATGCTCACTTCAACAGTCAGCGCTGATATCTTCCCTTCTTTCCTGATGTGGTTGCTTATATAAACACCTGCGCCATCATCCATTCGCAGGACATTTCCGATCCCGACAAAAAGTATTCTGGCGCTCCCCGACAGCAATTCTTTCAGTTTGTCAGGCACCTTTAAAGAGGTATTTGACAAGAATCTGACGCAGACAATTGGGGCAGACAATATTGAACATATCTTTCCTTCTGAGGCCGTCCCTGATATCGACTTTTATATCCTGCCCTTCAGCCAGCTTCAGTTCCTGATTCAGCACATTAAGGTTAAGAATTGACGAAAACGCCTTCGGACCAAGCTTTTTGTGCATGTAATGGAGGTGTTCCCTGGTCGTTATAACAGCGTGGCAATTTTCGCAGATAAGCAGTTCCTTTTCCTGGTATTCGACCAGCTTATCCCTTTCAAATACCGCCAGATCGAATATTTTGTCTGATAATTTTACTCCTTTCTGAGTGATGCAATGAGCCTGGCATTGCCCGCAGAAGATGCATTTCCCGTAATCCCGTCTTATGGTCCTTATTCCTTTTTCCCTGTCATCCGAAAAGGTAATGGCTCCGGGTGGACAAACATTTGCGCATGTTTCACAACCGACACAATTATTATCATCAACTACCGGCTTCCCCCTGAAGTTTTCAAAGGGAACGTGAGGCTCCTTCGGGAACCCCGATGTGTAAGCCGGAGTAACAAGCGAAACAATGGCTTCCTTTAACTCCCGTATCTTAGGATATTTCATTTGACAACATCTTTATAG